>NZ_FMUZ01000028.1:0-80950 GCF_900101575.1 Pseudomonas sp. NFACC37-1
TGGTGCCGGCACCAGGAGTCGAACCCGGGACCTACTGATTACAAGTCAGTTGCTCTACCAACTGAGCTATACCGGCGTGTGGGCGACGATTATAGCGATTGGGTGCGTTCTGTAAACCCCTGAATTCTGACTATTTTTGCGCAGGTCCGGCTTAGGCGCGGTGAAGCAGGTTGCGCAGTTTGTTCAGGGCTCGCCAGGTGCGGCTGTTTTGGATGGCGTGGAGTTGGGCTTCGGCCTGTTCGGCGCGGCGCAGGGCGGCGTTGAGTTGTTGGTCGGTGTCATCGATGGGGTGGCTGAATTTGTGGCCTTTGCAGAGCTGGAAGCCGTCGAGGTTGCACGGTGGGATGTCGAAGGCGGGTTTGAGGGCCAGGTGTTCTTCGGCGAGGTAGTAGGTGTTGATGCCGTCGAACAGGATGGATTGGTAGCCGGCGTTGGTGACCAAGTGTTCCCAGGTCTGGTCGCGGGCCCATGGGGTTTCGATGAGGATGATCCAGGGGCGCCAGCGGCTGAAGTCCATGCCGCGCAGCACGGTTTCTTCGTGGCCTTCGACGTCGATTTTCAGGAAGTGGATGGGGCGGTCCTGGGCGTATTGTTCGCAGATGGAGGCCAGGGTGCGGGATTGGACGGTCTGGTTGCGCACGTCCATGCCAGCGTCGCGATGTTGTTGGGCGACGCTGGCTTCTACCGTGGACAGGCCCGTGTCGGCGATGGTGTAGAAGGTCAGGCTTTCGGCGTTTTCACCGGCCACGCATTGCAGGTTGGTGTCGTGGGGGCGTTGTTGACAGAGGGCGTCGTAGTAGGCCGGCACCGGTTCGATGTTGATGCCACGCCAGCCGCGGTCGTAAAACGCTCGGGTGACTGAATCATCTGTCGGATGGTTGGCGCCGACGTCGACGTAAAAGCCGTTTTCCACCGATTGAAGGGCGCGCCACAGACGTATGTCTTCGAAGTTTTGTGCGTAGGAAATGAACGTCACGGCCAGTCCTTGAGTGTGTCGGCATTGTGTCAATCACGATACGTGGGGCTGTTGTATAGCACGGGCGCGGAGGACGCAATTATTGGCGCGGGGCGGTACTGAATTCGGCGGTTATGTCGTTTTGCTTGGACGCTTATGCACAACGGGCGCGATGAGGCGCAAGGCATCTTGCAATTTTGTGACGGCTTTCGCGTTTCGTCGCAAATGCCTGTTTTCATGGTTTTTTATCCATATGAACAAAAAATGACCAATGTTGATTGGGTCAGGAAATCACGGATTTCTTGGATCCGGGTTTATTTCATCAACAGAGTTATCCACAGGCTGTTTCGCCTCAGTAACGCTCTGCCAGCAACAGCAGATTGCGCGGCGTCAATGGGGTTTCGCAGAAGGTGCCGAGGCGAACGTCGTAGCCTTTTTGCGTGAGGAAAAGCGCCCGGTCCAGCACCAGCCAAAGCTCCAGCGGTCGTCGGAAAAGACCTCGCAACAACTCCAGGTTGCGCACTTCGGCCAAGCGCTGATGGCCTGCTGCTTCCAGGGCGACCCAATCAGGCGTGCCGACTATGGATAAGTCTTTCAGGGCTGCCAGATCGGTGCAGTACTGAGCGAAGGATTTTTCCAGCCATGCGCTGGGCAGTGACGGCGTGGGCAAGTAGTCGTTGCACTCTCTGATTTGCCGTTGCAGCAAGTCGAAGCCCAGGCGCCAGGCCATGGAGTGGTCCCGTTGTCTTCTGACACGTGCGCCAGCGGTGACGGTTTCGGTCAGCGGCAGGCTGAGATCGTCGAGCGACAGCTGTAGGGCGGAGCCCTTTGCGGCGTCGGACAGCGCTTGATAGCGCTCGGTGTTGACGCGGTTGTAACAGCACGGTGCGATAGCCAGTTGTGCACAGCCAGCGGCGCTGGCCAGTTGCATCAAGCGCACATGCAGATCGCCACAGGCGTGCAGGGCTACGGGGGTGTGTTCGGGGTGGAGCGCCTGGGCGGCGTTCGCCGCTAGCACGTCTTGTTGCAGGTGCGTGGCGGGCAGGTGATGGCGCTGGCTCAGTTGTTGGCCGCTGGCGACCAGTGCGGGGTCGTATTCCAGGCAAGTCAGTTGCTGTTCACCGTGCAGCAGACGTCGACCGAGGTGACCTTTGCCGGCACACCAATCGAGCCAGTGGGTCGGTTGGGTGGTGAAGCGCAGTCGGCTGGCGAAGGCTTCGATCTGCTGCCATTTGCGCCCGGGTACGTCGACGTTCAGGCGATGGCTTGGCGCTTCGAGTGTGCTGGCAGGCAATTCTGCGAGAGCGCTCAATGTGCGGGAGATAGCGGCCAATTCCGGGAACGGCGCGGGTGCGTCTTCCATCAACCATGGCTGATGATGATCATTTTCCGCCGCTTCCAGCGAACGCTGGCGTAGCCATCGTGCCAATTCCGGGTGGGACGTTTCCCAAGGCAACTGCAGGTGGGTGAACGGACGTGGTTTCCACAGCGCCTGGTGCGCTGTGAGAAAAACGTCCAGCGCCGTGAAGCGGGCGAGCAATGCCTCGCCCGTCAGCACGCCGCTGTCAGCGCCCTTGGCAGGCATCGACGCGCAACCAGCGCTCCAACTGCTTGAAGCCTTGCACCAACAGGAAGGACATCAGCAGGTAGAACATGCCGGCCGCGAAGAAGATCTCCACCGGCAGGTAGGTCCGGGCAATGATGGTGCGGGCCATGCCGGTGAGTTCCAGCAGGGTCACGGTGCTCGCCAGGGCGCTGGCCTTGAGCATCAGGATCACTTCGTTGCTGTAGGCCGGCAGGCCGATGCGCGCCGCGCGGGGCAGCATGATGTAGAACAATGCCTTGGGCCGTGACATGCCCAGGGCCCGTGCGGCTTCGATCTCGCCCTTTGGGATGGCCTGGATCGCGCCGCGCAGGATCTCGGCGATGTAGGCGGCGGTGTGCAAGGTCATGGTGACCGTGGCGCACCAGAACGGGTCCCGCAGGTACGGCCACAGCGCGCTGCTGCGCACGGCGTCGAACTGCGCCAGGCCGTAGTAGACCAAAAACAGCTGGACCAACAGCGGCGTGCCACGGAAAAAGAAGATGTAGGCGTAGGGCAATGCCCGCACCTGCCACAGGCGCGAAGAGCGGGCGATGCCCAGCGGAATCGCCAGCAGCAGCCCGGCGATCACGGCGATGGCCACCAGCTCCAGGGTCAGTGTCGCGCCCTGGGCCAGCTTCGGCAGCCACTTGATGATGACGTCCCAGTTCATTGGGTGCTCCTGGTAAATCCACGGGCGGCGCGTCGTTCCAGCAGGTGCATGCCGATCATGGCGAGCACCGTCAGCCCCAGGTACATGAACGCTGCGACCATATAGAAGGTGAACGGTTGCTTGGACACGGTCACGCCAATCTGTGCGTGGCGCATGATTTCTTCCAGGCCGATCACCGAGACCAGCGCGGTGTCCTTCATCAGGATCATGAACAGGTTACCCAGGCCCGGCAGGGCGATGCGCCACATCTGCGGCATGATCAGTCGGGTGAAGATCCGCCACTTCGACAGGCCCAGGGCGACGCCGGCCTCACGGTGGCCCTTGGGAATCGCCAGGATCGCGCCGCGAAACACTTCCGTGGCGTAGGCGCCAAAGCACAGGCCCAGGGCAATGACACCGGCGGCGAAGGCGTTGAGGGCAAGGTCAGGCATGCCCAGGTACTCGCCCAGCGCACGCATCAGGTTGACGGTACCGAAGTAGATCAACAGCACCCAGAGCAATTCCGGAATGCCACGAACCAGTGTCGAGTAAGTGCCGCCAAGCCATTGCAATGGCTTGTACGGCGAGGTCTTGGCCAAGGCGCCGAGCAGGCCGAGCACCAGCCCCAGGCACAGGGCCGAGAGTGCCAGTTTGACGGTCATCAGTGCGCCAGCGGCGAGCGCCGGGCCGAATCCGTGGAGATCGATCATCATGGGTGTGTGTTCATATCGCGGCAGGCTTTGCTAAGGGCCGGCGCTGCGGTGTGGCAGCGTCGGCCGGGTACGTCAGCATCAATAGATGTTGAACGGAAAGTACTTGTCGTTGATTTTCTTGTAGGTGCCGTCGGCGACAATTTCCTTGAGGGCGGCGTTCAGTTTGTTGCGCAACTCGTTGTCGCCCTTGCGCACGGCGATGCCGATCTTGTCGCTTTCCACCACCGGGTCGCCCTTGAATTCGTAGGCGCGGCCGGCCTCGGTTTTCAGCCAGTCATAGTTGACGTATTTGTCCGCCAGGATCGCATCGACGCGGCCAGAGGTCAGGTCCAGATAAGCGTTTTCCTGCGTGTCGTAGAGCTTGGTGGTGATGTCGCTACCTAGTTCGTCTTCCAGCCAGGTGCCGGCCAGGGTCGCCCGTTGTGCGCCGATGACCTTGCCTTTGAGCGAGTCCTTATCGGTCTTGAACTCGGCGCTTTTCGGCGCGATGAACTGCAGTTTGTTGGAGTAGTACGGGTCGGTGAAATCCACCGCCTGCTTGCGTTCCTCGGTGATCGACAGCGAGGAAATCAGGAAGTCGAATTTCTTGGCGTTCAGGGCCGGGATGATGCCGTCCCAATCGGAGGTGACGACTTCGCACTCGACTTTCATCTTGGCGCACAGGGCGTCGCCGATGTCTTTATCGAACCCCACGACCTGGCCGCTGGCGTCCTTGTTGTTGAACGGCGGATAGGCCGCTTCGATGCCCATCTTCAGTTTATCGGCCGCCATGGCGTTGGCCGAGAACACCAGGCTGACGGCTGCTGCCAGGAGGAATTTCTTGTAGGTCTGCATCTGTACTGCTCCGTTAGCGGTTGCTGGACATGAATTGTTTGCAGCGCGCCGAAAGCGGGTTCTCGAAGACCTGCTGTGGCGATCCTTGCTCCTCGACCAGGCCTTGATGAAGGAACACGACTTCGCTGGAAACCTGACGGGCGAAGCCCATTTCATGGGTGACCAGCAGCATGGTGCGTCCTTCTTCGGCCAGGGCGCGGATCACACTAAGTACTTCCTGGACCATTTCCGGGTCAAGAGCGGAGGTGGGTTCGTCGAACAGAATCACCTTGGGCTGCATTGCCAGGGTGCGGGCGATGGCGGCGCGTTGCTGCTGGCCGCCCGACAGTTCGGCCGGGTAGGCGTGGCGCTTGTCGGCGATGCCGACCTTGGCCAGCAGCGCTTCGGCCACTTCGACGGCTTCGGCCTTGCTTTGGCCGAGCACCCGGCGCGGGGCTTCGATGATGTTATCGAGCACGCTCATGTGCGGCCAAAGGTTGAAGTTCTGAAACACAAAACCGATCTCGCTACGCAGGCGGTTGATCTGTTTGCCGTCGGCGGCCACCAGTTCACCGTTTTTCGCGGCCTTGAGCTTGAGCTCTTCGCCGGCCACCAGGATCTGGCCCTGGTTGGGATTTTCCAGCAGGTTGATGCAGCGCAGGAACGTGGACTTGCCGGACCCGGAGGATCCGAGGATCGAGATCACATCGCCGTCGCGGGCGGTCAGCGAGACGCCTTTGAGCACCTCCAGCTGTCCGTAGCGTTTGTGCAGGTTGCGGATTTCAAGCGCGGGCGTGGCCTGGGCCATGTGCGGTCCTCATGGTGTGTGCTCCCTTGCTGTTGGCTGCCTTCCTTGGCGAGGCGGCCAAGCTAGCATGCGTCCGAATGACAGCCAACAGCGCTTTGGCTGGTAAACCGGGGATGTGTGACAGGTTGTCGCATCGGCACAGCAGTCTGTCGCGCCATCAACAACCGAACGGCCGTTTGAACCCTGTCTACCGGTGAAAAGCCCGGGGAGTCGCGTGAAAAAAGGCGCGATGGTGCCAGCTTTGGGCGGGGGTTGGAAGGGTTAACCGGATGAGCGTGTGAAGGGCTAGCGCTCCTGATCGGCAGGCTGTTCACGTTCTGTCATAAAATCTGCTGTCACGGAGTCTCCATCGAACCAGCTATCCCACGCTTCGCCGGCTGGTGTGATGACGCGTGTTCTTCCTATGGCAATTACGTCTACACGTTTTACATCGTTTGGCATCGCAACTGCTTTTGGTAGCCGAACGGCCTGGCTGCGATTACTCATGAAAAGGGTGGTTTGTTCCATGGGCAGTCCTCCCGGAAATTTCAGACTGAAGCACGCAGGATATGGGCAATGGGATATAGGTGTTGCGATGAATGGTTTTCTGATTCCGTTCATAGCCAATAGATCTAAACCTTGCCGCGTAATCAAAATCAAAAGAGAACTCATGAGCTGTTTCCAGTACTTGGAGTCCTCGCCATGAAGCATAACCATTACTTTTTGCTGCCCTTCCTTCTGTTCGGCGCGCTGTTGTTCCCCATCATGCTCAACGCCACGAACCTGGCCCCGGTAGACAGTGCCGGCGTGCAGGTCCAGCCACAGCAACAGAACGGCATCACCTATCTGTCCGGCGGTATCGGCGAGGACGAAGCCCGGGCCATCGGGCAGGCCCATGGCTACAACCTGCACATGACGTTCGCGATCGGCCCGGAAAACAAATACGTCCCGGATGTGGACGTGACCGTGCAGAGCGCGTCGGGACAAACATTGTTGACGCTCAGCGATGCGGGGCCGCTGGTTTATGTGCAATTGCCGCCGGGCAAGTACAACGTGGTGGCGACGCGCAACGGGGAGGCGCGACGCGACACTGCTGAGGTAGGCAGCGGGGCCGCGCGCAACCTGGTGTTCCATTGGAACGGTGACGAGTAGCCGAGCGGCTTATTCGCTGGCGGGTGCTTCCATCGACTGGCGATAACGGTCCAATGCTTCGCTGAAATCCTTGATGAACTCCGGTGTGCTGAGCCAGCGCTGGGCGGTCTCGCGGTCCATGTCATCGACCCACATGCGATAGTCCACCAGCATGTCGGCGGCCAGGTTGGTCGCCGCCATGCTTTCGTTTTCAGCGTTTTTCAAGTCGAGCAGGCCTGGGCGTTCGACGATCATCTCGCTCAGGGATGTAAGCAGCGTATCGAGCATTTCACTGCGGCTGACGGCCTCGGCTTCGCGCAGCTTGGCGAACAGTTCCAGCACGTAGACTGGTGGCTGGGCAGTGGCGTGGGCCGGATCGCCATACATTGGGATCGATTTGCGCCCGCTCATGCGGATTTGCTTGGCTTTGTCTTTGGCGCGCTTGGCGCGTTTTTGCTGTTTGTTCAGTGAGGCCATTGGGCTTCGGTTTCCAATTCGTTAGGGGGCGGTGCCCGGCTCAGTCGATTTTCGGCACGGTAAAGCGGAATTCGCTGCCCTGGCCTGGCTGGCTTTCGGCATGCAGTTTACCGCCATGGGCCTGGACAATCCCCTTGGAAATGTACAACCCCAGCCCGGTGCCGTTCGGGTTGCCCTCCTTGGTCGTCCAGTAGCGCTCGAAAACATGAGGCAGCTGATCTGGCGCAATCCCTTCACCGGTGTCGCGGACGCTGAACACGATCTCATTACCGACCGACATCGCACTGATCCCCACGGAGCCCTGCTGCGGTGTGAACTTGATGGCGTTGCCGATCAGGTTGGACAGCACCTGGAACAGCCGCTCGGGATCGGCATTGATCCTCAGGTTCGGTTCGGCATTGAAGGAGATGTCGATGGCCTTGGCAGCGGCCAGCGGAGTCAGTAGTGAGCAGGCGTCTTCGAAGATCTGGCTGACGTCCATCGGCTGGGGATTGATGGTGTAGCGCCCGGCGTCGATGCGCGAGGTATCGAGCAGGTCCTCCAACAGGGCATTCATGCGGCTGGTAGCCTGTTGCATGGTGTCGATGGCTGAGGCGATGCGCTTGGAGCTGTGGGAACCGTCGGAGCTGAAGGCCTTTTGCATCATGCCGCAGAGCATGGAAATGACCGTCATCGGGCTGCGCAGGTCATGAGACACCACGGCCACCAGTTCATCGCGGGCCTGCACGGCCAGGCGCTCCTTGCGCACCTGGCGGGCCAGGTCGTTTTCCAAGGCCGAGCGCCGCAAGTCGTTGGCGGCGAACAGATCGCCATGGCTCCATTTGGTACTGATACCGGCCATTTCGACTTTCCAGATTTCGAAAGACGTCCGGGGTCGCAGGCGCAGACCGGTCTCGCTGTTTTCCAGGTCCAGGGGTTTTTGTGGGTCGCCGCTCCATTGGAGGGTTTGCTTGACCTCGGGGCGGAACCACAGCACGCCGTTTTCCACAGGCTTGGGCAAGTGGATCGCCAGTACGCCGCTCGCCACGTCCTGATAAGCCTGGGCAGGTGCGAAGACGCTGCTCAGGTTGTGGTGAGAGAACACCGGCTTGCCGGTTTCCAGGATCCATTTGTGCAACTCGCGGATCTGCTCCGGTTCCGGACACCGGCCATGACGGTGCAGTTTGTTGTCCTCGAAAATCGCGACGCCACTGGCGCCGGTCAGCTCCATGAGGCGTTGCGGCTCGTGGGACAGGCCATCGAAGACGTTATCGCTGGACTCGGCCATCACCGCGGCGAGGACCTTGAGGTCTTCCAGCTTGGCGTCCCGTTGCCGAGTCAGCTCCAGGGCTTGCATGGCGCTGATCTGCAATGACAGCACCTGGCCGATTGTCTGGCAGGCCATGCGCATTTCATGGGGCACCAGCAGCGGCTGGCGATTGCCGCAACTGATCAGCCCCCACAAGCGTTCGCCTTCCATCAACGAGATGCTCATGGACGACAGCACGCCCATGTTTTTCATGTACTGGCGGTGGATCGGCGAGACGCTGCGCAGTGTGGCAAAACTCAGGTCCAGAGGCGCCTGGGTGTCGGGCCGCAACTCCGGAACCAGCGGCACTGGCGTGTAGTCGGCGTTGGGGATGATCCGCAGCCAGTTGATGCGATACAGCTCGCGAGCCTGTTCGGGAATATCCGACGCCGGGAAAAACAGGCCCTTGTAGAGCTCCATCGACGGTGCGCTGGCCTCGGCAATCACTTGGCCGTGGCCTTCTTCCTCGAAGCGATAGATCAGCACCCGGTCGTAACCGGTCATGGCCTGGATTTCCCGCACGCTGATTTCGTATAGGGCCTGGAGGGTTTTCGCACTTTGCAGGCGTTGCAACATGCGGCCCATGTTCGCCTCGCCGCTGACCCCTTCGGGGCGATAGTCGCTCAGGTGCTGTTCCAATTCGACGATCAGGGCGCCCTGGTGGCGATGCACCAGGGCGTCGAAGCGTTGTTGGTTCACGACAATGGCCACGGGCACGTTGTCGCTTTCCGGGGCGGCGCGACAGGCGATGAGGATCGCCTCGGCCTGTTCCAGCCCCAACAGTGCGTTGAGTGTCTGGCCCAGGAGCCTGTGGGGATCCTGCGCCATCAACTGCAACACGTTGGCGCTGACCTGACGGATCACGAAATCGGGCTCGGACAGCATCAGCAACACGCCATGAGGCTGGATGGTCCCGGGAAAGCGAATCGGTTCGTCTGCGCAATTGGCCAGCAGTTCTTCGAAGGCTTCCTGGTTTTCCGTGTTCATAACAATACCTTTTGGCTGTCCAGCCAGTGCTCAAAATGGGAGAACGTCGCCTTTGCGGCGCGTGTGACTTCGAACACCTGGGCCTCGCCAAGGTTCCTGTCGTCCAGGTATTGGAGGAAATCCTTCCAGCGTCGGCCAGTGAGTTCGCCATACACATTGAGGAAGGCCGCTCCGCTAGCGGCGTCCAGCCCCAGCTTCTCGGCCACCCTGCGCCGCAGGATCTGCCCCCCGAGCGTTGCACCTTCCAGCACATAGGACACGCCGAGTGCGGCGGCACGGGAGTCGATCAGCGGCAACGCCTGGCAGGTGGGCAGCGCGTCGATAGTGGCTGCTTCCAGGCCCAGTGCCGTGAGATCCGCTCGCAGCACCGGAAGTTTGATCCGTAGGGATTGGTCCAGCCCGGTCGGCGTCAATGCAAGTACATGAAGACGTTGTTCCAACGGTTGATAGAAACCGTAGTAGGCCGCCATCAGGCGCCGATACAGATCGAAGTCCAGCTGTTCGGAGAAAAACGGCAGGCGTTTTTCCAAGGCGATATGCAGTTCAGCGGTTTCGGTCCGCAATGCCTGGATCAGAGAAGGGTAGGGTGCGGCCGATGACATGCAGGATAGAGTTCTTTGGCTGGAGCGTTGCTGAAAAAAACGCATAAATCTTACATGGGTTTTTGGGTGTGCAGTCATCGGGTGTCGGCCCTCATTTCCTCAAGTCGCTGAGCCTGCTTGCTGCTCGCCGAGTCGCGCTCGTTCGCGATTCAGCTCATTGCACAGCTCTTCTTCCGAGGGGAGCACCAGCTTGTATTGACTGGCGAACAATTGCTCATTGCCCTGCAATACGGAGTAACGCACCACCGATTCGTCTTTCTGAGCGCACAGAATGATGCCAGCGGTGGGTTTGTCATCGGGGCCGCGCTTGAGGTCGTCGTAGAGGCGCACATACATGTCCATCTGCCCGATGTCCTGATGGCTCAGCTCGCCGAGTTCGTTGATCAAGGGGGCGAGCTGAGGGTCATCTTGGGGCAGCAGTGGCGTCATCGCAGTGTCCAACCATTGAGAGGGGCGGACTGCAAGGATGCATCAAGCGATGTTTCGATGATGCCGGACGGGGCTGATTGCTTGGGAGGAAAAATAGTGGATTGACGCAGGACGGGTATGACGCCGCCCCATGTTGGTTGACCTTGGTTCGTAGGAGCTCTCCCCGCAGGGCGTCATCCATCGTGGCCCCGGCCTGATAGTCACTCCTGGCCTTGCGTCAGCGCCTGGGACGCAGCCACATAATCGGCCTGGAATTGCTTGCTTTCCACCCAGTCCAGCGCGGTCTGCTCATCCACGCCCGTGGTCAGACGGCGGTATTCGATCAATGCGGTAATGATGAAGTCGGTCGCTTCTTCCTCACCTTCCTGTTCCAGCACCAGCGCCAGCAGAGGGTGGGCCAGGAAGGCTTCGCACATCGCCTTCTGGCTGACCTTTTCGGCGGCACTCATGAGTTGGAACAGTTCCGTCAGGTCCACGGTTTCCAGATCGATGCGCTCGTCGTTCGGGTCCAGGAAATCGTTCGGCGCAGCAGTCCGCCGAGTGCGGTTCTGCTTGGCTTTCGCCTTGGCGCGCTGGCTGCGCTTGTGCTGTTTGTTCGCCGATGACATGGTCGGATTCCTGATGGATAAGGCCATCTATCCTACAGCCTCAACGCCGACGCTTCGAATCTCAATCCACGACGAAGAGCGTAGCCCCCGATGAGGCGGAGGATCGATGAGGCGGAGGAAGGAAACCCCGGGCAATAAAAAACCCCGATCAATTGCTTGATCGGGGTTTTCGGTATTTGGTGCCCAGAGACGGAATCGAACCGCCGACACGGGGATTTTCAATCCCCTGCTCTACCGACTGAGCTATCTGGGCAACGGGGCGCATTAAACGGGTTTTTCAGGGGGGCGTCAAGCAAGTTTTCAAAAAATATTTAACTATTACCGTCGCTTACGATCCGCCCCCGCGCCGAGCAGCTTATTCGGATGGCGGTACGTAGCCTTCGGCCTTGGCGTAATCTTCGCCGGAAAAGTACTTGTCCATCTCGCCTTGAAGGTATTTGCGATCTTCGGCGTTCATCATGTTCAGGCGTTTTTCATTGATCAGCAGGGTCTGGTGTTTTTGCCAGTCGGCCCAGGCCTTGGCCGAAACATTGTCGTAGATGTCCTGGCCCTTGGCACCCGGGAACGGCGCACGTTCCAGGCCTTCCAGTTGTTCTTTGTACTTGCGGCACATGATGGTGCGGGTCATTGCAACTCTCCTGCGTTCATTACGGCGGCCGCGCGTTCGAGCAAGGTTTTGACCGGGGCGGCAAGGCCCAGGCGCGGCGGGGTGGCGAGGTTATACCAGAGCCAGTCGGCCTCGGCCACGTGATGGCCGGTTTCCCGGACCCGGACCAGCCAGGGTTCGATCGCCAACTGGAAGTGGCTGAAGGTGTGCACCAGGCCTGGCATTTCGTGTTGGCTGCCCAGTTCCAGCGAGTGTTGCAGGGCCAGGTGTTGCAGGTCGTCGAGGTCGTCGAGTTCCGGCAGGCTCCACAGCCCGCCCCATAGTCCGGTGGAAGGGCGACGGTAAAGCAGGATCGCGCCTTCGTGGTTGGCCAGCATCGGCATCAAGGTGCGCTTTTTGGGCACCTCTTTACGAGGCTTGGGAATCGGGTAGCGGGTTTCCAGGCCCAGCATGTGGGCCTCGCAGCCCTGTTTCAGTGGGCAGAGCAGGCAACTGGGTTTGCTGCGGGTACAGAGTGTCGCGCCCAGGTCCATCATCGCCTGGGTGTAGGCGTTGACCCGGTCTTGCGGCGTGAAGCGCTCGGCGGTGGCCCACAGCTGTTTCGCCACCTTGGGTTCGCCCGGGTAGCCTTCCTGGGCGGTGAAGCGCGCCAGCACCCGCTTGACGTTGCCATCGAGGATCGGCGCTCGCAGGCCCATGCTGATGCTGGCGATGGCGCCGGCGGTGGACAGGCCGATCCCCGGCAACTCGGTGAGTTTTTCCACGTCCCGGGGGAATTCGCCGCCGTACTGCTCGACGACGATTTTCGCGGTTTTCTGCAAGTTGCGCGCACGGGTGTAATAACCCAGCCCGGTCCACAGGTGCAGCACTTCGTCCTCCGGCGCGGCGGCCAGGGCTTGAACGGTGGGCAGCGAGGCCATGAACCGGTCGAAGTAGTTGAGCACGGTACTGACCTGGGTCTGCTGCAACATGATTTCCGAGACCCACACCCGATAGGGAGTGATGTCTTGCTGCCAAGGCAAATCGTGGCGCCCGTGGCGGTCGAACCAGTCCAGTACCGCGGTGGAAAACTGCTCGGCTCTCATCGCTTGAACAGCCCCTTGAGCGCGTCTTTCAGCTCGGGACTGACCTTGTCGCCCAGCTTCTCCTCGATCTTGTCGCCGAGGCGGTCGCCGGCCAGTTTCGCCGCGACCTTGCCCAGCCCGTCGTTGTCCAGGCGGCAGGCCTTCGCCCCCAGCTCCAGTGGACCACGGCAGCGCAACGGCCATTCGATGTCGACGTAGCGCTCGTTGACCTGGCAGGCCGGGTCGGGCATGTCGCTCTTGTCGCCTTCGACAATGACGCCGACGCGGTAATCCATGCCCAGCACCCGCAGGTCGATATCGCCGTTGCCGTTGACGGTCATGCCGGGGATGCGGACTTTCAGGTCCGGGTTGTGGGCAACGCCGTTGTTGAAGGTGAGGTTGCCGTTGAGTTGCTGGAACGGCGTGTCCTTGCCCCGGGGTTCGCCGCTGAGGGACTTGCGATTGAGGGTGGCGATGCCTTTGCACAATTGCTGTTCGAGGTTGGCATTGAGCAGCACACCATCGTTGATGACGAACCCGGCGTTGCCGTTGAGGCTGTCGATCAGGGCCTTCTGGCTATTACCGGTGGCGGTGATCGCACTGTTGACGGTGACCAGGCCTTTGACCGGCGGATTCTTGCCCTGGCTTTCGATGATTTTCTCGGCAGGGACCCGGTTGATACGGGTTTGCAGGCTCAACAGTGGGGTCGGTTGGCGCACATCCAGGGTGCCCTTGGTTTCGAAGTTGCCGCTGTACAGATCGCCCCGCAGGTTCTCCAGGGTCAGCAGGCCGCCCAGGCCGGTGGCCTTGAGCGCGGCGTTCTGGATCGGCAGTTTATCCAGGGTCAGTTGCCCGAAGGTCAGGTCGGCATCGAGGTCCAGCTTGCTCAGGCGTTCCACCGGAAACAGCCGATCATTGCTCCAGGCGCCCTGGGTCGGCGCGCTCGGCAGCGGTGAGTTGCCGACACCGGCCATGGCGCTGGCTTCGGTGTTGCTGACTTCGGCCTCACGGGCCGCCTTGGAGCTGTCGGCTTCGGCGGATTTTGGCGGCAGGTAGCGGTCGACATTGAACGTGTCGGCCTTGAGCTGCACGCGCAGGGCCTGCTTGGCAAAATCTTCCACGGCGATACGACCGCTGAAGGTGCTGTCGTCGAGCTTCAGGTTGATGTCGTTGAGTTCGACGCTGGTGGGCGTGCCGGCAATGCGGCTGGCCAGCTCGACCTTGCTCAGGCTGCCTTCGGCCATGGCCGGAAGTGTCTGGCCGACGCTGTCGACGAATTTAGCCAGATCGAACTGGGCGATCGACACCCCGCCATTCAATTGCGGAGTCTTGTCGAGGTCGTTGACCTTCAGTTCACCCAGGGCACGCAGTTGGTTGAGCGAAAGCTTGATGCCGGTCCATTCGGCGACGTTTGCCGCCTTGTCCAGGAATAGCTGGCCTTGGGCGGCGAAATTCAGGGTCTTGCCCTGCAGAGGGTCGCCCGTGGCTTCGCCGGACAGTTTCAGGTCTTCGAACTTGTAGCGCTGCAGGGCACGCTCGAAGCGCAGCTCACCCGTCACTTCGGTGCGTACGCGTAGGGCCGGCTGGTTGCTGGACAAGAAAGCGGTCAGGGTGACCGGGATGTTGGTGGAGTCGTGGACCGGGCCGGTGCTCAGTTGGATGCTCTCGGCGGTGTACAGCTTGCCGGTCTGCTCGTCGGTGTATTCGACCCGGGCGTTGTTCACGGTCAGGCTGTCGATGTCCAGGCGGGTCGGCTGGGCAGGTTTTTCCGTCGGGGTGTTGGCGGGCGGTGCCGGTTGCTCGGCTGGCGCCGGGGTGTTCGCCGCCGTCGCCGAGGCTGGTGCCTTGCCGATGTCTTCCCAGTTGCCGTGACCATTCTTGTCGCGGTTGAGCCGCAGGTTCAGGCCCTCGACGCGCACATCGCTCATCTGCACTTCCCGGCGCAGCAGCGGGATCACCCGGACCGAAAGGCCGAGCATCTGCAGGTCGGCGAAAGGTTGGGTCGGATTGGCCAGGGTCGCGACGCTGGCATCGTGCAATTCCAGACCCAGCCATGGAAACAGGCTCCAGCCGATATCGCCATTGAGGGTCAGCTCGATGTGGGCCTTGTCGCGGGCTATCTGGCGGATCTCTTCTTTGTAGTCGTTGGGATCGAACAGGTGGGTCAGGGCAAAGCCCAGGGCCACGATGATCAGCAACAGCCCGAGAAGTACCAGACCCAGGATTTTGCCGAACGCTTTCATGGGCGAATCCTTGTAGGTTGAGTTCAAAATTTAGCCGGGAGTATAACGCTGTGGATTAGTGGTGGTGCGTTAGGTGCTCGTTATAAGTCCCGTCCGCAGATCCAGTGTGGGAGCGCGCTTGACCGCCCATGCCTGGCATCGCGAAACGGTTCGAACAGCCAGTCCGGGGCATCCCGGTAGATTTCCCGCAGGTCCTGTTGGCCCTGACAGTTGGCGTCGGTAATGAGCTAGACAACGACGAGCATGAAAATTCCTGAAAAAATAAATCGTTAGCCCCCTACAGAAAGCGAGCGAACGTGCGATAAGACAGATGGCACGAAAAAGGTGATATCACTTTGGTTTTTCTGCCACGAGCAAATGGTAACCTTTGCCCGTTCGTCCGTCCTTCTGCGACTTGATGTCGCACACTATGGAGCTTCACCAGAAAATACAGCCATGCCTGCGTGCAATGAAGGCTGAGGGTGACGCGTGGCTGACGGACCATTCCAATAACTGGGGGATACACAATGAGCACGAGCATCACGGCGGGCGGCGTCGCCGACCAGCCTGCGTTCCTCTCCAAGGAGCGCATCATCGCCAAGCCCGGTTTCAACCGGTGGCTGGTTCCACCGGCCGCACTGGCCATTCACCTGTGCATCGGCATGGCCTATGGCTTTTCGGTGTTCTGGCTGCCACTGTCCAAGGCCTTGGGTGTCACCAAGCCTGTGGCCTGTGCACCGGATATGAGCTTCATCTCGCAAGTCTTTTCGTCCCAATGTGACTGGCCGATCTCGATGCTCGGCTGGATCTACACCCTGTTCTTCATCTTCCTGGGTTGCTCGGCAGCCATCTGGGGTGGCTGGCTGGAACACGCCGGGCCACGCAAGGCCGGCGTTGTATCGGCCTTGTGCTGGTGCGGTGGCCTGCTGATTTCCGCGTTGGGTATCTATACCCATCAGATCTGGCTGATGTGGGTCGGTTCCGGGGTGATCGGTGGTATCGGCCTGGGCCTGGGCTATATCTCCCCGGTGTCGACCCTGATCAAGTGGTTCCCGGACAAGCGCGGCATGGCGACCGGCATGGCGATCATGGGCTTCGGCGGTGGCGCGATGGTCGGTGCTCCACTGGCCGCGGCGCTGATGAACCATTTCGCTTCGCCAACGGGCGTGGGCGTATGGCAGAGCTTCCTGGTCATGGCCGCGATCTACTTCGTGTTCATGATTGGTGGCGCCTTGTCGTACCGCGTACCGCCGACCGGCTGGAAGCCTGAAGGCTGGACCCCGGCGCCGAAGAAAGCCGCGAACGCGATGATCACCCATCGCCATGTCCACGTGAACGTGGCCTGGAAAACCCCGCAATTCCGTCTGGTATGGCTGGTGCTGTGCCTGAACGTATCGGCCGGTATCGGCATCCTGGGCATGGCTTCGCCTCTGTTGCAGGAAGTGTTCGGTGGCAAGTTGCTCGGCAACGACCTGCCGTTCGGCCAGCTGGACGCTACGCAACTGGGCCAGATCGCGGCCATCGCGGCCGGCTTCACCGGTCTGTTGAGCTTGTTCAACATCGGCGGTCGGTTCTTCTGGGCGTCCTTCTCGGATTACCTGGGTCGTAAAAACACCTATTTCGTGTTCTTCGCCCTGGGCTTTGCCCTGTACGCGCTGATCCCGAACCTGGGGCACCTGGGCAGCGTCGCGCTGTTCGTGGCGGCGTTCTGCATCATCCTGTCGATGTACGGCGGCGGTTTCGCCACCGTGCCGGCCTACCTGGCGGACCTGTTCGGTACGCAAATGGTTGGCGCGATCCACGGTCGCCTGCTGACCGCCTGGGCTGCGGCGGGCGTGCTGGGTCCGGTGCTGGTGAACTACCTGCGTGAATATCAATTGAGCATCGGCGTTGAACGCGCCGCGGCCTATGACATCACCTTGTACATCCTCGCCGGCCTGCTGGTGCTGGGCTTCCTCTGCAACCTGATGGTCCGTCCGGTCGCCGACAAGTACTTCATGACCGACGCCGAACTGGCCGCCGAACAGGCGCTGGGGCATGACAAGGGCGCCGACAGCAGCACGTCGCTGGAGTGGAAAGCTGCGCCGGGCACCAAGCCCCTGGCGATCGCCGCCTGGCTGGTGGTGGGCATTCCGTTGGCGTGGGGTGTGTGGGTGACCCTGCAGAAGACGGCGGTGCTGTTCCGCTAAGACCGTTGCCCTGACCAACAGGACAGGGCAACCCTTGTGGGAGCGGGCTTGCTCGCGAAGGCGGTCTGTCAGTTAACGATGATGTTGGCTGATACACCGCTTTCGCGGGCAAGCCCGCTCCCACATTTGTTTTTGGGTGATGGCAAAATTTGCGTCCATGACTTGTATGGACATGTCTATCACCGACAGCCCGGGATTCAGCCCGTCAGTGATGTCACCTCTTGTGTTTCTGTTTGCCGCTCGCGCCCCTATAATGGCTGCCTTTTTCGCCCAATGATTTTGCGGAGCTGGTGATGGCCGAACGTAAGGCGTCTGTCGAGCGCGACACTCTGGAAACCCAGATCAAAGCCTCGATCAACCTGGATGGCACCGGAAAGGCCCGGTTTGATATCGGCGTGCCTTTTCTTGAGCACATGCTGGACCAGATCGCCCGTCACGGGCTGATCGACCTGGACATCGTCAGCAAGGGCGACCTGCATATCGACGACCACCATACGGTGGAAGACGTGGGTATCACCCTGGGCCAGGCCTTTACCAAAGCCATCGGCGACAAGAAGGGCATCCGTCGCTACGGCCATGCCTACGTGCCGCTCGATGAAGCGCTGTCGCGGGTGGTCATCGACTTCTCCGGCCGCCCGGGCCTGCAGATGCACGTGCCGTATACCCGTGCCACCGTCGGCGGCTTCGACGTCGACCTGTTCCAGGAATTCTTCCAGGGCTTCGTCAACCACGCCAACGTGACCCTGCACATCGACAACCTGCGCGGGCACAACACCCACCACCAGATCGAAACCGTGTTCAAGGCTTTCGGCCGCGCGCTGCGCATGGCCGTGGAGCTCGATGACCGCATGGCCGGCCAGATGCCTTCCACCAAGGGCGTCCTGTAATGCAGACGGTCGCGGTTATCGACTACGGCATGGGCAACCTGCACTCGGTGGCCAAGGCCCTCGAGCACGTGGGCGCCGGCAAGGTGCTGATCACCAGCGATGCCGACGTGATTCGCGAAGCCGACCGGGTGGTGTTCCCCGGCGTCGGCGCGATTCGTGATTGCATGGCCGAGATTCGTCGGCTGGGCTTCGACAAGCTGGTGCACGAAGTCAGCCAGGATCGTCCGTTCCTCGGCATCTGCGTGGGCATGCAGGCCTTGCTCGATCGCAGCGAAGAGAACGATGGTGTCGATTGCATCTCGCTGTTCCCGGGCCAGGTGAAGTTCTTTGGCAAGGGCCTGCATGAAGACGGCGAGCACTTGAAGGTCCCGCACATGGGCTGGAACGAAGTGAAGCAGGCGGTGGATCACCCGCTGTGGCACAACATTCCGGACCTGGCGCGCTTCTACTTTGTGCACAGCTACTACATCGCCGCCGGCAATGCGCGGCAGGTGGTGGGCAGCGGTCACTATGGCGTCGATTTCGCCGCGGCCCTGGCCGATGGTTCGCGCTTCGCCGTGCAGTTCCACCCGGAGAAGAGCCATACCCATGGCCTGCAACTGTTGCAGAACTTCGCGGCGTGGGACGGGCGCTGGTAATGGCCCGCAAGAAACCGCCGATCCTCACCCTCACGCCCGAGCAGGAGAGTGAAGCGAACCGCAAGATCCAGCGGTTCATGGAGGAGCGTTTCGAACTGGACCTGGGTTCGTTCGAAGCGGCGGAAATTCTTGACCTGTTTACCCGCGAAATTGCGCCGCACTATTACAACAGGGCGATTTTCGATGTGCAGACGCACCTTAAAGAAAGGTTCGAAAGCATTGAAAGCGACTTGTGGGCTTTAGAAAAAAGCAGCTGAAAGCTTCAAGCCACAAGCTGCAAGAATTGAAACGCGTGCCTGCCTGCAGCTTATAGCTTGCAGCTTGCAGCTCTTTGACGAAGGAAAAGCATGCTCATTATCCCCGCTATCGATCTCAAGGACGGCGCTTGCGTACGTCTGCGTCAGGGCCGCATGGAAGACTCCACGGTGTTTTCCGATGACCCGGTGAGCATGGCCGCCAAGTGGGTGGAGGGCGGCTGCCGTCGCCTGCATCTGGTCGACCTCAATGGCGCCTTCGAAGGGCAGCCGGTCAATGGCGAGGTGGTCACGGCCATTGCCAAGCGCTATCCGAACCTGCCGATCCAGATCGGCGGCGGCATTCGCTCGCTGGAAACCATCGAGCACTACGTCAAGGCTGGCGTGAGCTACGTGATCATCGGCACGAAGGCGGTGAAGGAGCCCGAGTTCGTTGCCGAAGCGTGCCGCGCGTTCCCGGGCAAGGTCATCGTTGGCCTCGACGCCAAGGACGGCTTTGTCGCCACCGACGGCTGGGCTGAAGTCAGCACCGTGCAGGTGATCGACCTGGCCAAGCGTTTCGAAGCCGACGGCGTGTCTGCCATCGTCTACACCGACATCGCCAAAGACGGCATGATGCAGGGCTGCAATGTCCCGTTCACCGCCGCCCTGGCTGCCGCCACCAAGATTCCGGTGATCGCCTCCGGTGGCATCCACAACCTGGGTGACATCAAGGCACTGCTCGACGCCAAGGCGCCGGGCATCATCGGCGCGATCACCGGTCGCGCGATCTACGAAGGCACCCTGGACGTCGCCGAGGCCCAGGCCTTCTGCGATTCCTACAAAGGCTGAGGACTCACCATGGCGCTGGCCAAACGCATCATCCCTTGCCTGGACGTGGATAACGGCCGGGTGGTCAAGGGTGTGAAGTTCGAGAATATCCGTGACGCCGGCGACCCGGTGGAAATCGCCCGTCGCTACGACGAACAGGGTGCGGACGAGATCACCTTCCTCGACATCACGGCCAGCGTCGATGGCCGCGATACCACGCTGCATACCGTCGAGCGCATGGCCAGCCAGGTGTTCATCCCGCTGACCGTGGGCGGTGGCGTGCGCACCGTGCAGGACATCCGCAACCTGCTCAATGCCGGTGCGGACAAAGTGTCGATCAACACCGCGGCAGTGTTCAACCCGGAGTTCGTCGGCGAAGCGGCCCAGCACTTCGGCTCGCAGTGCATCGTCGTGGCTATCGATGCGAAGAAGGTCTCCGGCCCGGGCGAAACCCCGCGTTGGGAAATCTTCACCCACGGCGGTCGCAAGCCCACGGGCCTGGACGCCGTCGAGTGGGCGAAGAAGATGGAAGGCCTGGGCGCCGGTGAAATCCTGCTGACCAGCATGGACCAGGACGGCATGAAAAACGGTTTCGACCTGGGCGTCACCCGCGCCATCAGCGATGCCCTGGGCATTCCGGTGATCGCGTCCGGCGGTGTCGGCAACCTGCAGCACCTGGCCGACGGCATCCTGGAAGGTCATGCCAGTGCGGTGCTGGCGGCGAGCATTTTCCACTTTGGCGAATACACCGTGCCGGAAGCCAAGGCCTATATGGCCCATCGCGGTATCTGCATTCGCTGACCGCTGGACACCATGGCGGGCCCAAGGCACTCTTGGGCACACCATGGATTGCGGTAGCCCGACATGCTCAAACGCCTCGTTCTTGCCTTTGCCGGTGCCACGTTGCTGCTCGCAGGCACTGTCCGCGCCGCTGATACATCGCTGGTGTTGCTGACGGAAAACTTCCCGCCGTACAACATGGCCAAGAATGGCAAGAACTTCGCCCAGGACGAGAACATTCATGGCATCGCCGTGGACATCGTCCGTGAAATATTCAAACGCGCCGATATCTCCTACAGCCTGACGCTACGTTTCCCCTGGGAGCGCATCTACAAACTCGCCCTGGAAAATCCGGGTTACGGTGTGTTTGTCATGGCGCGGTTGCCGGAGCGTGAGAAGCTTTTCAAATGGGTCGGCCCCATCGGTCCGGACGACTGGATCATGCTCGCCAAGGCCGACAGCAAGATCACTCTCGACTCGCTGGAGCAGGCGCGTCAATACAAGATCGGTGCCTACAAGGGCGACGCAATTGCCGAGACATTGGCCAAGCAAGGGCTGAAGCCGATTGTCGTGTTGCGGGACCAGGACAACGCCAGGAAACTGGTCAACGGCCAGATCGACCTGTGGGCCACCGGGGACCCGGCCGGGCGTTACCTGGCGCGCCAGGAAGGGGTGACCGATCTCAAGACCGTGCTGCGTTTCAACAGTGCCGAGTTGTACCTGGCCTTGAACAAGGACGTGCCCGATGACGTGGTCGCCCGGCTTCAGGCGGCCTTGGATGAGCTCCGCAAGGAAGGGGCTGTGGACGTGATCATGGCGCGGTATCTCTGACCGCTGGAACAAACCTGTGGGAGCGAGCTTGCTCGCGATGGTGGCGACGCGGTCGCCGCTACCGATAAACCCCATCCTTCCCATGCCCGGCCATCGCCCGATTGCTGCGCAGGCTGATCATCGACTTGATATCGATCCATTCGATGCCCTGGGCCTTGAGCTTGGGTAGCTCGCGTTCGAGTACCGCCAGGGTCTGCGGATAGGGATGGCCGATCATCACGGCCGAGCCTTGCCGGCGAGCCAGGTCGATAGCGGTTTGCAGCTGCTGGGCGATGGCGGTTTCGGTGCGCTCGTCGTCCAGGAACACATCCCGCGACACACTGGCGAGGCCGATCTTTTGTGCTTCGGCGGCGGCGACGGTCTGGGCGCTGGTGCGGCTGTCGACGAAAAACTTGTGGCGCTGCTGCAAGTTCGCCATCAGCCACGCCATGGCCTCGGACTGGGCGGTCATGCGGCTGCCCATGTGGTTGTTGATCCCGCTGGTGTAGGGCACGGCGGCGAACGCGGCGTCGAGGCGCTTGCCCAGTTCTTCGATGGACAGGTCCGGATGCCAGGCGAACGGCCCGGTGGCCGGGTCCATGGGCATATGCAGCATGACCAGCTTGCCGGCGCGATGGGCTTCGCGGGCGAATTCGGCGGCGTGGGGGGTGTCAGGCATGATCGCGGCGGCGACCGGCCCGGGAAGGGCGAGTACCCGACGGTCCCGGGGCAGGTTTTGCCCCAGGTCGTCGATGATCAGGCTCAGGTACGCCTTGTGCGGCGAAGAGGGCGTGGCGGGCGCCGCGGTAACGGCCCCCGCCAGCAGGCACAGCAGGACGAAGGTGAAACGCAGGCCCATCTCAGCGGCCGGACGTGATGTTCAACCCTTTGAGCAAGCTCAAGGCCTGGGCCAACTGATAGTCGTCATCCTGGGGCATCGGCTTGGCCTTGGCGCCGGAACCGGTCGGTTTGTCGGCGCCGCCGTTGCCATTGCCCAGGTGACCTTGCAGGTCGGCTTCCTTGAAGTACTCGCTGTCCTGCTCGTTGGTGATCTTGGCCTTGCGCACTTCGATGTCCGGGACAATGCCCTGGGCCTGGATGGAACGGCCGTTGGGCGTGAAGTACAGCGCGGTGGTGATCTTCAGGGCGCGGTCGTTGTTCAGGGGCAACACGGTCTGTACCGAACCCTTGCCGAAACTGGTGGTGCCCATGACCACGCCGCGCTTCTGGTCCTGCAGGGCGCCGGCGACGATTTCCGAGGCCGAAGCGCTGCCACCGTTGATCAGCACCACCAATGGCACGGCTTCGCTCAGGTCATTGCCGGTGGCCGAGAAGCGCAACTCGGAATTGGCGATGCGGCCCTTGGTGTAGACGATCAGGCCCTTGGTGATGAAGTGATCCACCACTTCCACGGCTGATTGCAGTACGCCACCGGGGTTGTTGCGCAGGTCCAGGACCAGGCCGTTGAGTTTCTTGCCGTTGTCCTTGCGCATCTTGGCCAGGGCCTTGGCGACTTCTTCGCCGGTCTTGACCTGGAACTGGGTGATGCGGATGTAGCCGTAGCCCGACTCCAGCAACTGGCTCTTCACGCTCTTGACCTGGATGACCGCACGGGTCAGGGTCACGTCGAACGGTGTACCACCGTCGCGTACCAGGGTCAGGGTGATCTTCTGGCCGATCTTGCCGCGCATCTTGTCCACGGCTTCGGTCATGCTCTGGCCGCGCGTTGGCTGGCCGTTGATCTTGACGATGAAGTCACCGGCCTGGATGCCGGCCTTGGAGGCAGGCGTATCGTCGATTGGCGAGACCACCTTGACGAAGCCGTCTTCGCTGCCGACCTCGATGCCCAGGCCGCCAAACTCGCCGCTGGTGCTTTCCTGCAGCTCGGCGAAATCTTCCGGGCCCAGGTATGCCGAGTGCGGGTCAAGGTTGCTGAGCATGCCCTTGATGGCGTTCTCCAGCAGCATCTTGTCATCCACCGGTTCCACGTAGGCGGCCTTGATCCGGTCCATGACCTCGGCAAAGGTGCGCAGTTCGTCCAGCGGCAGCGGCGCCTTGGTGGTTGCGGCCGTGGCGGCGGGGGCCGACGGGGCCGGTTCGGCGGCAAAAGCCAAAGGCGCACCGATCACGAGGGCGATCGTCAGGGCCAGCGAGGTAAGGCGGGACAAATGCAGCATGTCGAACGAACTCCTTAATAGGATGGGCGCGCTTATCCTTGCGCACGACACCATTGGGCCGGGTCACTGGGGCGACCCTGCTGACGAATAGCGAAATACAGTGCTGGCGTGTCCTGCCCGCCACTGTTACCGACCGTGGAGATGGACTCACCGGCCTTGACCACATCGCCCGCCGCCTTGAGCAGCGTCTGGTTGTGGCCGTACAGACTCAAATAACCATTGCCGTGATCGAGGATCACCAGCAGGCCGGCGCCGCGCAACCAGTCGGCGAATACCACGCGCCCACCATGCACGGCATGTACCTGGCTGCCGGCCGAGGCGCTGATCATCACCCCGTCCCACTTGGTGCGGGTGTCGTCGCCGCGGGTTTCACCGAAGCGCGCAAGCAATCGACCATTGACCGGCCATGGAAGTTTGCCTCGGGCTGAAGCAAAAGCGCCGCCAAAGGTTTCGCCGTCGCTGGAAACCAGTGCGCCGGGGCTGGATTTTGCCGGTTTGCGCGGTGCATCGCCGGCGTCTGCGTCGGCCTGGGCTTCACGCAAACGCTTTTTTTCGGCTTCCTGCTGGGCGATCAGCGCTTTCTGGCGCGCTTCTTCCGCCTCTCGGGCCTGGCGGGCCAGGGTTTCTTCGATGGTTTTCAACACATTGGCCAGTTCGGCCTGGTCCTGCTCGCGGGCCTTGAGCTTGCTGTCGCGGGCCTTTACATCGTCATTGAGCTTGGCCAGGGCCACCTGGCGTTCCTTGCGAACCTTTTCGAGTTCTTCGCGCTGGGTGTCGAGGCTGCTTTTCTGCACCAGCAACTGGGCCTGCTGCAGCTCGATGTCTTTTTCGACATTGGCCAGTTGGCGCAAGGTTTCATTGAAGCTCTTGAGTTGTTCCAGGCGGGCCTGGCTCAGGTAATCGTAATAGGTGAGGGTCCGGGCGAATTTCTCGGGGTTCTGCTGGTTGAGTAGCAGCTTGAGGTATTCCTGGCGGCCGTTCTGGTAGGCGGCCCGGGCCTGGATGGCGATCAGCTTTTGCTGTTCAGTGCGCGCGCTCTGGAGTTTTTTTTTCTCTCCATCGAGCCGCTGCAGCTCGGATTCGCTTTTCTTCAGTTCTTTCTGCAGGGCGTCGACCTGCTTTTCCAGCTTGCCCATCTCGGTTTCGGTGCCGCGCAGGTCTTTCTGCACGCTGGATTTCTCTTCCTGCAACTTGCCCAGCAGTTTTTTCAGCTCGGCAATGTCCTGGCGCGTGGCTTCCAACTGCTGTTGGGTTTGCGCGCGCTCGTCGGCAAAGGCCGGTTGGAGCAAGCAGGTCAGAGCGAGGGCTATCAGGACGCGAAGCATAGAGGCGGGCGACACCAGGGAAAGGGACGGCCTAGTATGCCCGCCCCACGCTGCAAAAAAAACGCCCATTTGGGGCTGTGTGATAACTGGCCCGAAAACACTGCCGACCAATGTGGGAGCGGGCTTGCTCGCGAATGGGGGCTGCCAGTCGACATTTATGTGTCTGGTCTACCGCATTCGCGAGCAAGCCCGCTCCCACAAGGGATGTGTTTCGTCAGACCAGGATCGAAGTCCCGGTCATTTCCGCCGGCTTTTCCATGCCCAGCAACATCAGCATGGTTGGCGCCACGTCAGCCAGCACGCCACCCTCACGGACCTTGAAATCCCGCTTGCCGACATAGATGAACGGCACCGGCTCGGTGGTGTGGGCGGTGTGGGCCTGGCCGGTGGATTCGTCGGACATCTGCTCGACGTTGCCGTGGTCGGCCGTGATCAATGCTTCGCCGCCGACCTTTTCCAGGGCTTCGACGATGCGGCCGACGCAGGTGTCCAGGCATTCCACGGCCTTGACCGCCGCCTCGAACACACCGCTGTGGCCGACCATGTCGCCGTTGGCGTAGTTGACCACGATCACGTCGTAACGCTGGTTTTCAATGGCGTCGACAATGCGGTCGGTCACTTCCGGTGCGCTCATCTCCGGTTGCAGGTCGTAGGTGGCGACTTTCGGCGATGGGATCAGGATGCGTTCTTCGCCCGGGAAAGGCTCTTCACGGCCGCCGGAGAAAAAGAACGTCACGTGGGCGTACTTTTCGGTCTCCGCGATGCGCAGTTGGGTCTTGCCGTTTTTCGCCAGGTAGTCCCCCAGCACGTTTTCCAGGCTGCCGGCGGCAAAGGCCGAAGGCGCGGGAATGCTGGCGGCGTATTGGGTCAGCATGACGAAACCGGCCAGCTTTGGCTGACGGGCGCGCTCGAACTCCTTGAAATCGTCTTCGACGAATACGCGGGTCAGTTCGCGGGCGCGGTCGGCACGGAAGTTCATGAACACCACCGCGTCGCCGTCTTCGACTTTCACCGGCTCGCCAATGGTGGTGGCCTTGACGAATTCATCGCTTTCGCCGCGTTCGTAGGCGGCTTGCAGGCCTTCCTGGGCGGTGGCGGCGTTGAATTCGGCGCTGCCGTCGACGATCAGGTTGTAGGCCTGGGCCACGCGATCCCAGCGGTTGTCACGGTCCATGGCGAAGTAGCGGCCGACGAGGCTGGCGATGCGCCCCTTGCCGAGGGCCTGGAACGTTGCGTCCAGCAGCTCGATCGACGACGTGGCGCTTTTCGGCGGGGTGTCGCGGCCATCGAGGAACGCGTGCAGGTAGATCTTCTCGGCGCCGCGCTTGGCAGCCAGCTCGGCCATGGCGATCAGGTGGTCCTGGTGGCTGTGCACGCCACCGTCGGACAGCAGGCCCATGAAGTGCACGGCCTTGCCGGCGGCCACGGCTTTATCCACGGCGGCGCAGATGGTCGGGTTTTCGAAGAACTCGCCGTCGCGGATCGATTTGGTCACGCGGGTGAAGTCCTGGTACACCACGCGGCCTGCGCCGAGGTTCATGTGGCCGACTTCGGAGTTGCCCATCTGCCCGTCCGGCAGGCCGACGTCCATGCCGCTGCCGGAGATCAGGCCGTTGGGCACGGTGGCCCACAGGCGGTCCAGCACAGGCTTGTTGGCCGAATACACGGCGTTGGATTCGTGGCTGTCACTGTGACCGAAGCCGTCGAGAATCATCAGGACCAAAGGTTTAGGCGTGGTAGTCATGGAATCCACTCGTGGCGGGTTAAAAGAAGACGATGGAAAAGGGACGGGCAGTTTAAAGGTAAGTTCCGGCGGCGTCACCGCCGGGCGGGGTTTGGCCGGCCTTGCGTGCTGTGTATACTGGCCGACATTTTAACGCCCTGGAACCTCCTTCGATGGTTGCTCACCTGATTCAATTTGCCACTAACCACTACATTCTCGTCGGTATCTTCGTCGTGCTGCTGGCGCTGCTGGTCGCCCACACGATGCAGGGCGGCGGTCGCAGCCTGAGCACTGGGGAGCTGACCGCACTGGTCAACAAGGATGCCGGCCTGGTGGTGGACATCCGCCCGAGCAAGGATTACGCCGCCGGTCACATTGTCGGGGCGGTGAACATTCCTCAGGACAAACTGATGGCGCGGATCGGCGAGCTGGAAAAACACAAGGCCAAGACACTGATCCTGGTGGACGCCCAAGGCCAGCACGCCGGCACCCACGCCCGCGAGTTGATGAAGTCCGGTTTTACCGCCGCCAAGCTGTCCGGCGGCGTTGCCAGCTGGAAAGCCGACAACCTGCCCCTGGTGAAGTGAAATGTCCCACGTTGTTGTCTATTCCAGCGATTACTGCCCCTATTGCTCCAGAGCCAAGTTCCTGCTCCAGAACAAAGGCGTGGCCTTCGAAGAGATCAAGGTCGACGGCAAGCCGCAACTGCGCGCCGAAATGACCCAGAAGGCCGGGCGTACGTCCGTGCCGCAGATCTGGATCGGCAGCACCCACGTGGGCGGTTGCGATGATCTGTTCGCCCTGGAGCGCGCCGGCAAGCTCGACGCGCTGCTCAAGGCCTGAATTCCCACTAAAGAACCTGAAAGTAAGAAGGATCTGCGATGACTGACCAACAGAACACAGCTGCCAGCGAAGAAGAAGCCGCACCGCAATTCTCCTTGCAGCGCATTTATGTACGTGACCTGTCCTTCGAAGCCCCGAAAAGCCCGGCGATCTTTCGCCAGCAGTGGGAGCCGAGCGTAGGCCTGGACCTGAACACCCGTCAGAAAGCCCTGGAAGATGACTTCCACGAAGTGGTGCTGACCCTGTCGGTCACCGTCAAGAACGGTGACGAAGTGGCGTTCATCGCCGAAGTGCAGCAGGCCGGTATCTTCCTGATCAAGAACCTGGATGCCCCTTCGATGAGCCACACCCTGGGCGCGTTCTGCCCGAACATCCTGTTCCCTTACGCCCGGGAAACTCTGGACAGCCTGGTGACCCGCGGCTCGTTCCCGGCCCTGATGCTGGCACCGGTGAACTTCGATGCCCTGTATGCGCAAGAACTGCAGCGCATGCAGCAAGAAGGCGGCGCGACCGTTCAGTAATCCGGTCTGGCGTTGACGCAAGTCCAATGTGGGAGCGGGCTTGCTCGCGAATAGGGAGTGCCAGTTGACATCGATGTCGCCTGACACACCGCTTTCGCGAGCAAGCCCGCTCCCACATTTGTTATGAGGTGTTATTGAAAGCCGTTCTGCCGCCACGCCTCATAAACCGCCACCGCCACGGTATTGGACAGGTTCAGGCTGCGGCAGCCTTCGCGCATTGGCAGGCGCAGCCGCTGTTCGGCGGGCAGGGCGTCCAGTACGTCGGCCGGCAGGCCACGGCTTTCCGGGCCGAACAGGAATGCATCGCCGGCGACGAAGCTGGCGTCATGGAACGGCCGCGAACCCTTGGTGGTAAAGGCGAACAGGCGCGGATGCCCGAGGCTTTCCAGACAACTGGCGAGGTCGGCGTGACGCTGCAAGGTGGCATACTCGTGGTAGTCAAGGCCGGCGCGGCGCAGGCGCTTGTCGTCCATGTCGAAGCCCAGCGGTTCGATCAAATGCAGGTGGCAGCCGCTGTTGGCGCACAGCCTGATGACGTTGCCGGTATTCGGCGGAATTTCCGGTTGAAAAAGGATGACGTGAAACATGCACGGCTCCGCAGATAAAGATGAGCGGCATTCTACGCCGCAAACCGACCGACGTTCGAAGCTAATGCCTCGGGTGATGGGCTCTTTGGCGATCTTCGGCATGATGGTCGGGCTGATGATCGGGCGCCTGACCACGCCCGAGCCGAGCGCGTTGCAACAGATTGAGGTGACAGATGGAACGCTGGTGGCCTGGTTCAACAATGAACCCAAGCTCCATGGCGAAATTGTCGACGGCTCAGTGGCGCTGCTGTTCCAAGCAGAAGGCCAGCCGCAGAAGGGCCAGCTCAAGCTCAACGGCAAGGACGTGAACTGGCGGGTGCGTTTGAGTGACGAGGGGTTGTTGCTGACGCTGGTGGCGGCGCGTCCATTGCGCGGGGCGTGGACCGGCAGCGAGGTGGATGATCGCTGGCGGCTGGAGGTCCGTCTCCAGGAGCAATAAAAGAGGGAATCCCCGGCCTGCCTGTACCAAGGACCCCAAAACGGGAGGGCTCGCGCTAAGCGCATGGCCCTGGGTGTAAAGAAGGGAAACCTTGACCTGCCTGTATCAAGGCCCCCAAAACAGTGGGCTCGCTGAGCCCGGTATAAAATGGGGATTCCCCGGCCTGCCTGTACCAAGGTCCCCGAAACTGGGTAGTGATCTAGCTATTGCAGGGGGCGTGCCAGTTTTAAATTATTTGTCACAAAAACGCTTTCTGTGACGCAAAAGCCCCGTATTCCGGGGCTTTTGCTTTATACAGGCTGGATTTTCGGGTTGGATCGAGGGGTTCAGGTTCGCCAGATGTGCGCACTTGCGGTTCACGGTGCATTGGCGCGGTGCACATGTACCGGGTTCCGGCCAGGGTGCCCCTATTGCGGTCGACGCAGTTTTATTGTGGGAGCGGGCTTGCTCGCGAAGGCGGCGTGTCAGTTCACATCAAAGTCAACTGATACACCGCCTTTGCGAGCAAGCCCGCTCCCACAGTTACGCGCCAAGACCAAGCCATGTGTTCAGCGAAGAACTAAGGCCTTTCAGCCCTCATCCCCGTCATCATCATCCCCACCATCGACCTTCATCCCCAATTCCTTGATCTTGCGGGTCAAGGTATTGCGGCCCCAGCCCAGCAGGACAGCAGCGTCGCGGCGGCGACCGGCGGTGTGCTTGAGGGCGGTTTCGATCATGATCCGCTCGAAGGCCGGTACCGCGCTGTCCAACAGGCTCGACTGACCGCGGGCCAGGGCCTGGTCGGCCCACTGGCGCAGGGCTTGCTCCCAGTTGGTCACGGGGGCCGAATCCTGGGGCAGGCTCAGCAGTTCCGGCGGCAGGTCGCTGATGTGCACTTCGCGACCCGAAGCCATCACTGTGATCCAGCGGCAGGTGTTCTCCAACTGGCGCACGTTGCCTGGCCACGGCAGGTTCTTGAGGTATTCCTCGGTTTCGCTCTTGAGCAGCTTGGGCTCGACCGCCAGTTCCTGCGCCGCGCGGCTGAGGAAGTGCCGGGCCAGGGTCGGGATGTCTTCGCGACGATCCGCCAGGCGCGGAATATGAATACGGATGACGTTCAGGCGGTGGAACAAGTCCTCACGGAATTTGCCGGCGTGAACCAGGGTTTCCAGGTTCTGGTGGGTCGCGGCGATGATGCGCACGTCCACCTTGACCGGTGTATGGCCGCCGACCCGATAGAACTCGCCATCGGCCAGCACGCGCAGCAAGCGGGTCTGGGTGTCGGCCGGCATGTCGCCGATTTCATCGAGGAACAACGTGCCGCCGTCGGCTTGCTCGAAGCGCCCGCGCCGCAGGTTGGCCGCGCCGGTGAAGGCGCCTTTTTCGTGGCCGAACAGCTCGGACTCCATCAAGTCCTTGGGAATCGCCGCCATGTTCAGCGCGATGAACGGCGACGCCGCCCGTGGGCTGTGGCGGTGCAGGGCGTGGGCCACCAGTTCCTTGCCGGTGCCCGACTCGCCGTTGATCAGCACAGTGATGTTGGAGTGGCTCAAGCGCCCGATGGCGCGAAACACTTCCTGCATCGCCGGCGCTTCGCCGATGATTTCCGGGGTGCGGGCCAGGGCCGGCACCTCTTCCATGCCTTGTTGTTCCTGGGCGTGCTGGTTGGCGCGCTTGACCAGCGATACGGCTTCGTCGACGTCAAATGGCTTGGGCAGGTATTCAAAAGCGCCGCCCTGATAGGACGCCACGGCGCTGTCCAGGTCGGAATGGGCGGTCATGATGATCACCGGCAGCCGCGGATGCTGCTCGCGAATCCGCGCCAACAGGTCCAGGCCGCTGGCCCCGGGCATGCGGATGTCGGAGATGATGACGTCCGGTTGCTGACGCGCCAGGCGACTCATCACCCCGTCGGCGCTGTCGAAGCTCTGGGTGGTCATGCCTTCCTGTTGCAAGGCTTTTTCCAGGACCCAACGGATAGAACGGTCGTCATCGACGATCCACACGGTTTCACTACGGCTCATGTCGATGTGGCTCCTTGTTCCAGTGGCAGGAAGATCGAGAAAGTGGTGTGGCCGGGGTGGCTCTCACATTCGATCAAGCCCTGATGCTGACTGATGATGTTCTGGGTAATGGCCAGGCCCAGCCCGGTACCGTCCGGACGGCCGCTGACCATGGGAAAAAAGATGGTTTCCTGCAGTTCGGCAGGGATGCCCGGACCGTTGTCGATGATTTCGATCTTGGTCACCAGGCGATGGCGCACGTGGCCGATGGTGAACTGGCGCATGGCACGGGTGCGCAGGCTGATGCGACCCAGGCGCAGTTCATTCTGGCTGCTGATGGCCTGCATCGCGTTGCGCACGATGTTCAGTACCGCCTGGATCATCTGCTCGCGGTCGATCAGGACGTCGGGAATGCTCGGGTCATAGTCGCGCACCAAAGTGATGCAACCCTGGCTTTCCGCTTCCACCAGGCTGCTGACGCGCTCCAGCACTTCATGGACGTTGCACATCGCCAGGGACGGCAGTTTGTTCGAGCCGAGCATGCGGTCCACCAGGTTCCGCAGGCGGTCGGCTTCCTCGATGATGACGTTGGTGTAGTCCTTGAGGCTTTCTTCCGGCAGTTCCCGGGCAAGCAACTGTGCCGCGCCACGTATTCCGCCGAGAGGGTTCTTGATCTCGTGGGCCAGGCCGCGTACCAGCATCTTGCTGGTTTCCTGCTTGGATAGCTGGGCCTCTTCCTTGGTGATGCGCAGCAGCCGATCACGGGGATGGACCTCCAGCAGCAACAGGGTCGCGCCGTTGTTCAGGATCGGCGTGACCGCGTAATCCACGGTCAGGGTCTGGCCGGTCAGGGCGGTGAGCATCGCCTCGCGCTTGGTGAACGGGTGCGCCTGCTCCACCGCTTGGCGCAGGGAATTGAGCGCTTCGGTGGATTCGGTGAACAACTCGCTGATGAACTGCCCGTGGCTGCGCTGGCCGCTGACGGCCAGGAGCATCTCCGCCGCCGGGTTCATGTACTCGAGGCGCAGTTCGGCGTCGAGCAGGATGGTCGCGGTGGTGAGGTTGTCGAGCAGCAAGCGGTGTAGTGCGTCGCTAATGGTCATCAGGACCTCTTTTGGAGCGTAGCAACTCGGGAACGGTCCCAAATTGCGCGCGCGATTAATGCGCTGTCACAAGGAAAATGCAAAAACCAAACCAAGGCTCCGAAAAGAAGCGTTTAGAGCCTCAAAAGGGTGTTTTTCGGTCGCTTGCGTGGCGTTCTGCCAGCTTTTACGGGTACTTTCGAACCAAAATGGGTTTTTGGACTGAGTAGCGTGCAAGCTATTGCACCAATATAGTGCGAGAGCCTGGGCGGTGTTAAAAAAACGGCAAGATGCTGCTTTTTTCTTCTTCAGGTTTTTCGGCGAGGGGGCACTCGGGGCGTTGGCCGTAATCGGCGATGGCGCAGGGTCTGATGCGGCGCTTCTGCGCCAGGGACATGCGCTGCATGTGGAAGGGCTGATTGGCGGTGCGTTCGACGATACGGTCCTGCTCGTCGAGGATTTCGACCGCCAGGTGATGGGTGCCTCGATCGATGTCGCTCAAGGCGAATACCGGGCTCGGCCCCGGCGCGCCCGTTGGTTTGCCGTCGAGCAACAGGCGGTAGCGATGGCCTTTTTTCAGGCCCGGTTCGCTGGTGACACTGACGATCAATTCGCCTGCGGTGCTGCGTATCGTCGCGTCCGGCTCGGGAATCAACAGCCTGAGCATTTCGTAATGGAACAACGGTTCGGGCCGGGCTTCGGTCGTGGGCGCCGAGGTTGTACCCGTGGGCGGCGCCGGCATCCGGTTGCCGGGTGGCAGTTGGACTTTCTTTGCGTTGCCGGGGCGCGGCTGATCGGTGAACACCCGATTGCCCTGGGCATCGATGTAGGTGTAGACCTGCGCCACGCCGGGCATCGCCGCCAGTGCCAGTGCCAGGCCCAGCGCGAGCAGCCAGCGGATCATGGCTGGTGCACCCGTTGCACGGTGAAGGTGACGGTTTCGCTTTGCTGCACGAGGTTGTCGCCGTCGATGACTTGAACCGCCAGGCTGTGCTCGCCCCGATCGATGTTCACCAATTGCAGGCGCGGCACGTTGCTCGCTTGGCCGTAGGGCTGGCCGTCCAGCAGCAAACGGAACAGATGCGGGCTGCGCAGGCGCGGTTGAGCGTGTACGCCAACGGTGAAGGTGCCGTTGTTGGCGCGCAGGGCCTCGTCGGTGGGGATGTCGGTCAGTTCCAGGATTTCGTAGGCGTCGCGCGGCTTTTCGCTGTTGGCGGGAGGCGTCGGTGTGCCCGGGCTGGCCGGAGACTGGCGTTCGATGCTGTTGAGCGGCGGCAATTCCACCGTCTGGGCCGGGACGCCTTGGGGCGGCTGGTTGCTGTAGGCGGTATTGCCCTCGGCGTCGATGTACTTGTAGATCTGCGCGGCGGCGGGCAGTGCCAGCAGCGACAACAGGATGATTGAAAAACCGCGCCCCATAAAATCGACCGAAAACTGAAAGTGTTGAGTTGCAGCATAGGTCAGGGAGGGGCATTGGCCCAAGTTGTTGCACGCAACGCCTGTGGGAGCGGGCTTGCTCGCGAAAGCGGTGTGTCAGCCGGCATAAATATTGGCTGACACGCCGTCTTCGCGAGCAAGCCCGCTCCCACAGGGGGAGGGGTGTTGTCTTAGGCTTTTGTGGAGATACACAGCTCTGCGGTTGCTCGGATCAGGGCGAGCCGGTGCACCGGGTGCTGCTTGTCGTGGTGGGTGGCACGGGCCAGCCATTGCGGGCATTGCGGATCGGTGCGGTAGGGGGCGAAGTCGGCCAGTTGTTGCAGCAGGCGCTTTTGCAGGCGGTCGAGCTGCGGGCGGATCTGCCCCACCAGATCCGGGCGCGGGAGGTCCGGGGCCTTGCCGTCCAGGGCCCAGTCGGACAAGTTGATGTACTGCACCATTTTGTTGGCTTCTATCTGGGCGGCAAAAAACGCTTCCACGGTTTCGCTGCTCAGCTTGTAGGCCGGTGCCTGGGCGACGGCGGCGGCAATGACTTCACGCTCGCGCTGTCGGTCCTCTACGGGTTTGCCACTGTCCCATTTACTCAGCGCCACTTGATCGGCGATGGCCAGGCGTTCGCCAATGGCGTTAAGCAACGGGGTCAGGGCTTCTGGGGCGGGAGTCGAGGCGGCTCCGGCGGTGGAGGCCAGCAGCGCGGCAGACAGGGCAAGGCAGAGCTTGAAGCGCAAAGTCATGGGCAGTCTCGTCTTCTAGGGGGAGCGACGGGGCATCATGCACGTAACCGGCGCCCATAAAAAAGGCCTCCCGAAGGAGGCCTTTCTTTATTTCACGCCGTACGTGGCGGCGCTACCGGATCAGCAGCTGTAGTACAGCTCATATTCCAGTGGGTGTACGAAGGTGCGAACCTTGATTTCTTCTTCGCTTTTCAGCGCGATGTAAGCGTCGATGAAGTCATCGCTGAATACGCCGCCTTTGGTCAGGAACGCACGGCCCTTGTCCAGCTCTTCCAGGGCTTCTTTCAGGCTGCCACATACCTGTGGGATTTCCTTGGCCTCTTCAGGCGGCAGGTCATACAGGTTTTTGTCCGCGGCATCGCCAGGGTGGATCTTGTTCTGGATACCGTCCAGACCGGCCATCATCAGTGCAGCGAAGGCCAGGTACGGGTTGGCAGCCGGATCCGGGAAGCGTGCTTCGATACGGCGGGCTTTAGGGCTGTTCACGTAAGGAATACGGATCGAGGCGGAACGGTTGCGAGCCGAGTAGGCCAGCATGACCGGGGCTTCGAAGCCTGGTACCAGACGCTTGTAGGAGTTGGTCGACGGGTTGGTGAAGCCGTTCAGGGCCTTACCGTGCTTGATGATACCGCCGATGAAGTACAGGGCAGTGTCCGACAGACCAGCATAGCCTTCGCCTGCGAAGGTGTTCTTGCCGTCCTTGGAGATCGACATGTGAACGTGCATGCCCGAACCGTTGTCGCCGTACAGGGGCTTCGGCATGAAGGTCGCGGTGCGGCCGTAAGCGTCAGCAACGTTGTGTACGCAGTACTTCAGGGTCTGGACTTCGTCAGCCTTCTTGACCAGCGTGTTGAATTTCACGCCGATTTCGTTCTGGCCGGCAGTCGCCACTTCGTGGTGGTGAACTTCGACGGTCTGGCCCATCTCTTCCAGTGCGTTGCACATGGAGGTACGGATTTCGTGGTCGTGGTCGAACGGTGGAACCGGGAAGTAGCCGCCTTTGATGCCTGGACGGTGGCCTTTGTTGCCGCCTTCCACGTCCTGGTCGGACATCCACGAACCTTGTTCGGAGAAGATCTTGAACATGGAACCGGAGATATCGGACTTGAACTTGACCGAGTCGAAGATGAAGAACTCAGGCTCAGGGCCGAAGAAAGCGGTGTCGCCGATGCCGGTGGACTTCAGGTATTCCTCGGCGCGGTGGGCGATGGCGCGTGGGTCGCGGTCATAGCCTTGCATGGTCGAAGGTTCGATGATGTCGCAGACCAGGATCAGGGTCGGCTCTTCGGTGAACGGGTCCAGGACGGCGGTTTCGTCGTCCGGCATCAGGATCATGTCGGAGGCTTCGATGCCTTTCCAGCCAGAGATGGAGGAGCCGTCGAACATTTTCCCGATTTCAAAGAATTCGTCGTCCAGCGCATCACGGGCCGGCATGGTCACGTGATGTTGAGTACCTTTGGTGTCAGTGAAGCGCAGATCAATCCACTTGACGTCATGATCTTTGATGAGTTGAACCGACTTCGACATATGTCCTCCGGGTGGCTTCGGGCGGGTAGTGGAGTGCCCTTAGATATGGGTGATGCCGGCGCGAATACTCTGCCAAGGCAACCTGCCTCACAAGGGAGCAAATTGCATGCCAGTGCCCCAGCATGGGTTTTTTGCACCAAATCCACGCTTTTAAAGGCGTAAATCAAAGATTGTCAGACAATAACGCACTGCAATGTGGCGCCGTCAATCGATAATGACCTGTTTTGGTGCGCGCAAAACCATCTGCACATTAACTGGTTAAACCTTGAGCAATTTCCGCTATAATCCGCGCCCCCCTTTTTCGGCTGGCCGTTCGCGCGCTGTTTTCATGAAACTAATCGTAAAAGTCTTCCCCGAGATCACCATCAAGAGCCGCCCGGTACGGATGCGTTTCATCCGCCAGTTGGCCAAGAACATCCGTGCCGTGCTCCGAGACCTGGATCCGGCCGTGGTGGTGAATGGCGTGTGGGACAACCTCGAACTGGAAACCCGTGTCAGCGAACCCAAGCTGCTGAAGGAAATGACCGAGCGCCTGAGCTGCATGCCGGGCATCGCGCATTTTTTGCAAGTCGATGAATACCCGCTGGGGGATTTCGACGACATCCTCGCCAAGTGCATGCTTCATTATGGTGATGCACTGGCCGGCAAGATCTTTTCGGTGCGTTGCAAGCGCGCCGGCAAGCACCCGTTCAGTTCGATGGATGTGGAGAAGTTCGTCGGCAGCCAGTTGCGCCGGCAATGTGGCGCGGCCGGTATTTCGTTGAAAGACCCGGAAATCGAAGTGCGCATCGAAATTCGCGACCAGCGGCTGTTCGTGATCCACAGCCAGCACAACAGCATCGGCGGTTATCCGCTGGGTTCGCTGGAGCAGACCCTGGTGCTGATGTCCGGTGGCTTCGACTCCACGGTGGCCGCCTACCAGATCATGCGTCGCGGGTTGATGAGCCATTTCTGCTTCTTCAACCTCGGTGGGCGTGCCCATGAACTGGGCGTGATGGAGGTGGCGCACTTCATCTGGAAGAAGTACGGCAGCTCCCAACGCGTGTTATTTGTGAGTGTGCCGTTCGAGGAAGTCCTGGGCGAGATTCTCGGCAAAGTCGATAACAGTCATATGGGCGTCATTTTGAAGCGTATGATGTTGCGCGCCGCTTCACGAATTGCCGACCGCCTGCAAATCGATGCGCTGGTGACCGGCGAGGCGATCTCCCAGGTGTCGAGCCAGACGTTGCCGAACCTGTCGGTGATCGACTGCGTGACCGAGAAGCTGGTCTTGCGTCCACTGATCGCCAGCCACAAGCAGGACATCATCGACCAGGCCAACGAAATCGGCACCGCCGAGTTTGCCCGGCACATGCCGGAATACTGTGGCGTCATCTCGGTCAATCCGAAGACGGCGGCCAAGCGCGGGCGGGTGGAGCACGAAGAGAAAGAATTCGACATGGCGGTGCTCGAGCGAGCGCTCGAAAACGCCAGGCTGGTGCCGATCGATCGCGTCATCGACGAATTGGGCCAGGACATCAAGATTGAAGAAGTCGGCGAAGCGCTGGCCGGTCAGATCATCATCGACATCCGCCACCCGGATGACGCTGAAGACGACCCGCTGAGTGTCGCCGGCATCGAGGTAAAAACGATGCCGTTCTATGCCGTGAACGCGCGTTTCAAGGAACTGGACCCTACTCGCCAGTACCTGCTGTATTGCGACAAAGGCGTGATGAGTCGCCTGCATGCCCACCATTTGCTCAGTGAGGGGCATGCCAATGTGCGCGTTTATCGACCGAGCTAAGTGCCCGGGGCTGTTTGCCTGTGGCCTGCGTCACCGGCCCCCCGACGCCGCCGACAGGCTGTAACGGCTTTGTCGGACTCAACGTAAATCGCTGCCACGACCTGTCAGCACACCGAATCCTCTGATCGAGATACACAAGTGATCGAAAATCTACGCAACATCGCCATCATTGCTCACGTTGACCATGGTAAGACCACCCTGGTAGACAAACTCTTGCGTCAATCCGGCACCCTGGAGCGCAACGAGCTCAACGACGAGCGCGTGATGGACTCCAACGACCAGGAAAAAGAGCGCGGTATTACCATCCTGGCGAAAAACACCGCCATCAACTGGAACGGCTACCACATCAACATCGTGGACACCCCGGGCCACGCCGACTTCGGTGGTGAAGTAGAGCGCGTGATGTCGATGGTCGACTCCGTGCTGCTGCTGGTTGACGCTCAAGACGGCCCTATGCCGCAAACCCGTTTCGTGACCAAGAAGGCCTTCGAAGCCGGCCTGCGTCCGATCGTGGTCATCAACAAGGTCGACCGTCCAGGCGCGCGTCCGGACTGGGTTCTGGACCAGATCTTCGACCTGTTCGACAACCTGGGTGCCACCGAAGAACAGCTGGACTTCAAAGTCGTCTACGCCTCGGCCCTGAACGGCATTGCCGGTCTGGACCACACCGCCATGGCTGAAGACATGACCCCGCTGTACCAGTCGATCGTCGACGACGTACCGGCGCCGAAAGTCGACCGTGACGGTCCGTTCCAGATGCAGATCTCGGCACTGGACTACAACAGCTTCCTGGGTGTGATCGGCGTTGGTCGTATCGCCCGTGGTCGCATCAAGCCGAACACCCCGGTGGTTGCCATCGACGCCGACGGCAAGAAGCGCAACGGTCGTATCCTCAAGCTGATGGGTCACCACGGCCTGCACCGCATCGACGTTGAAGAAGCAGCGGCCGGCGACATCGTCTGCATCAGCGGCTTCGAGCAACTGTTCATCTCCGACACCCTGTGCGACCCACTGAACGTCGAAGCGATGAAGCCGTTGACCGTCGACGAGCCAACCGTTTCCATGACCTTCCAGGTCAACGACTCGCCATTCTGCGGTAAAGAAGGCAAGTTCGTGACCAGCCGTAACATCAAGGAACGCCTGGACAAAGAGCTGCTCTACAACGTTGCCCTGCGCGTTGAAGAAGGCGACTCGGCCGACAAGTTCAAAGTGTCCGGCCGTGGTGAGCTGCACCTCTCGGTACTGATCGAAACCATGCGTCGCGAAGGCTTCGAAATGGGCGTGGGTCGTCCTGAAGTGATCATCCGCATGGTTGACGGCGTCAAGCACGAACCGTACGAAAACGTGACCATCGACCTGCCGGAAGAATCCCAGGGCGCGATCATGGAGCAAATGGGCCTGCGTAAAGGCGACCTGACCAACATGGTTCCGGATGGCAAGGGCCGTGTGCGCCTTGAGTACAACATCCCGGCCCGTGGCCTGATCGGTTTCCGTAACGAGTTCCTGACCCTGACCTCCGGTGGCGGCATCCTGACCTCGATCTTCGATCGTTACGACGTGATGAAGTCCGGCGACATGTCCGGCCGTCAGAACGGCGTGCTGGTATCGGTTGCGACCGGCAAGGCCCTGACCTACTCGCTGGAAACCCTGCAAGCGCGCGGCAAGCTGTTCGTCGAGCACGGCCAGGATATCTACGAAGGTCAAATCGTCGGTCTGAACAGCCGCGACAACGACCTGGGCGTGAACCCGACCAAAGGCAAGAAGCTCGACAACATGCGTGCTTCGGGCAAGGACGAAACCATCGCCCTGGTTCCGCCGGTCAAGTTCACCCTGGAGCAAGCGCTGGAGTTCGTACAGGAAGACGAACTGTGCGAAGTGACGCCGAAGTCGATTCGCCTGCGTAAGAAAATCCTTGGCGAAAGCGAGCGTACCCGCGCTGCCAAGAAAAGCGGCAACTGAGTTTCGACTTAGTTAGCGGCTGAAAAAAACGCCCCTGATTGTGAGATCAGGGGCGTTTTTTTATGCCTGGGATTTGTGCGGTGCTTGTCAGGGCCCCATCGCGAGCAAGCTCGCTCCACACAGTGGATTTGCAGCGGGTACGGATGTTGTGTCCGACAGGAATCCCCTGTGGGAGCGAGCTTGCTCGCGATGGCGTCGGCTCAGGCACCGCTGAACCCGCAGCCGATCAGAATTTGTCCAGCGTCCGCGGATTGCGCTCGCGCTCCACTTCCTTGGGCTTGTAGGCACAGTACCCCGGCCGTGGCCCAATCCGCGGATGGTTGCGGCAGGTGTCCGGGCGCTTCTCGTAAATGGTGCACAACCGGCTCTTGCGGTCCAGATAAAGGCAATCGTTGTTGCTCATGCGCTGGAGCGTGAAGATTTCCGACTTCTGGTTGTAGCGCTCGACGATCCCTTCCTTTTGCAGGCGCTTGGCAATGTTCTTCGGCGGGTCGCCCAGTTCGAACTCATCGACGATGCCGATGCGGATCAGGTCCTTGATCTTGGCTTCCACTGGCAGTGTGCAGCAGCTCGACACGCAGGAACCGCACATCGGGGCGGAGTACTTGGCCCAGGTATCGAGTCGGTCGATCTCCGCGGCGGCGATCAGGTTGGGCTTCATCATCACGGTTTACCAGCATGCATCAGGGCGCGCGATCATACCGGGACTGGTGAAATTTTGAACGACCATCTGCCGGTTTTTTTTCATTCGGGACAAACCGCTCCCGGACCGGCACGGCCCCTGCATTCATTCGCTTATCCGGCAATTCTCTGACGACGATTCTCCGTCACAGGGAAAAACCACCGAACCAGAGCCTGTGCCGTCTGTCAGACCGACTAGGCTCAGACAATTCCATGCTCGTTCGAGGTCTCATCAATGACTCAAGAACCACTTGTTCGCGAAGCTGAAGTCGCTGCATTTCGCGACGCTGTGTTGACCAAGCTCACTTACGCCGTCGGCAAGGACCCGGATCATGCGTTTGATCACGATTGGTTCGAAGCCATTGCCCTGGCCGCCCGCGACCACATGGTCGAACACTGGATGGACCACACGCGGCAGATCTACCGCAAGGGCCAGAAGCGCGTCTATTACCTCTCCCTGGAATTCCTCATCGGCCGCTTGCTCTACGACAGCCTGAGCAACCTCGGCCTGCTGGACACTGCGCGCGAGGCCCTGACCGAGCTGGGCGTGGACCTGGAGCGCATCCGCCTGCTCGAACCCGATGCGGCGCTGGGCAACGGTGGCCTTGGTCGCTTGGCGGCGTGCTTCATGGAAAGCATGTCCACACTGGGCATCGCCGGCCATGGCTACGGCATTCGTTATGAGCACGGCTTGTTCCGCCAGGCGATCGTCGACGGCTGGCAGCAGGAGCAGACCGAGCATTGGCTGGACTTCGGCAACCCCTGGGAGTTCGAGCGGCCAGAGGTGGTCTACCCGATCGGCTTTGGCGGCAGCGTCGAGACCGTGACCGATGACGCCGGCAAGACCCGACAAGTCTGGTCCCCGGCTGAAACCGTGCGGGCCATCGCCTACGACACGCCGGTGGTGGGTTGGCGCGGTGCCAGCGTCAACACCCTGCGGTTGTGGCGCGCCCGGGCCATGGAAGACCTGCATCTGGAACGCTTCAATGCTGGTGACCACTTGGGCGCGGTGGCGGAAGTGGCCCGGGCCGAAAGTATTTCCCGCGTGCTCTATCCGGCCGACAGCACCGAAGCCGGCCAGGAACTGCGCCTGCGCCAGGAGTATTTCTTTGTCGCCGCTTCGTTGCAGGACTTGCTGCGCCGCCATCGCAACATGCACACCTCGGTGCTGACCCTGGGCGATCACGCTGCGATCCAGCTCAACGACACGCACCCGTCCATCGCCGTGGCCGAGCTGATGCGGCAACTGGTGGATGTCTATGACGTGGCCTGGGATGCGGCCTGGCAGATCACCCAGGACACGCTGTCCTACACCAACCACACACTGCTGCCCGAAGCCCTGGAGACCTGGCCGGTGGGGCTGATGGAGCGCATGTTGCCCCGGCACATGCAGATCATCTACCTGATCAACGCCCAGCACATCGATTCGCTGCGGGCCAAAGGCGTGCACGATTTCGATGTGCTGCGCTCGGTTTCGCTGATCGAAGAGGACAACGGCCGCCGGGTGCGCATGGGTAACCTGGCGTTCCTTGGTTCCCACAGCGTCAACGGCGTATCCGGGTTGCACACCCAACTGATGCGCAGCACGGTGTTCTCCGAGCTGCACAAGCTCTATCCGGATCGGATCAACAACAAGACCAACGGCATCACCTTCCGCCGCTGGTTGTTCCAGGCCAACGCCGAATTGACCTCGATGATGGTCGACGCCCTCGGCCCGAGCGTGCTCGACAACCCCGAGGAGCGCCTGATCGAACTGGAACCGTTTGCCGACAAGCCGGCGTTTCGCAAGCAGTTCGCCGAGCAGCGCCTGCACAGCAAGAAAGCCCTGGCCTACCTGATCCATGAGCGACTGGGCATCGCCGTGAACCCGGCGGCGATGTTCGACGTGCAGGTCAAGCGGATCCACGAATACAAGCGCCAGTTGCTCAACCTGATGCACACCGTGGCGCTGTACCAGGCGATTCGTGCCGAGCCGGAAGTGGATTGGGTGCCGCGGGTGAAGATCTTCGCCGGCAAGGCCGCCGCCAGTTACCACCAGGCCAAGCTGATCATCAAGCTGACCAACGACATCGCCCGAGTGGTGAACAACGACCCGACCGTGCGTGGTTTGCTCAAAGTGGTGTTCCTGCCCAACTACAACGTCAGCCTGGCCGAAAGCATCATCCCGGCGGCGGACCTGTCGGAGCAGATTTCCACGGCCGGCTTCGAGGCGTCGGGCACCAGCAACATGAAGTTCGGCCTCAATGGCGCGCTGACCATCGGTACCATGGACGGCGCCAACGTGGAGATGCATGAGCGCGTCGGTGGCGAGCACATGTTCATTTTCGGCCTGACGGCTGAACAAGTGGAAGCGCGCAAGCAAAACGGTGAGTTCAGCGCTGCGCCGGACATCGCCGCCTCCCATCGCCTGAACGATGTATTGCAGGCGATACGGGGCGGGGTATTCTCGCCGGATGATCCGATGCGCTACGCCGGGCTTGTCGACTCGCTGGTGGACTACGACCGCTTCCTGGTCTGTGCCGACTTCGACTCGTACTGGAACGCCCAGGCCAAGGTCGAAGAGCGTTGGCATGACTCCAAGCAATGGTGGCGTTCGGCGGTGCTCAACACCGCGCGCATGGGCTGGTTCTCTTCGGACCGGACCATCCGTGAATACGCCACCGATATCTGGAAAGCCCTGGAGTAGCATTTGCTGCAAGAAATGTGAGCGAAGCCCAACGGCGGTTGGGCTTCGTCGATATACTAAGCGCCAGTTTCGCCGGGCGGTGTGGCCGGACTCAGCAATTGGCAGCGCCAACATTCCAATGTGGGAGCGAGCTTGCTCGCGATAGCGGTGTATCAGTCAACCTTAAGGTGTCTGTCATGCCGCTATCGCGAGCAAGCCCGCTCCCACAGGGTTTGGGGGGGGGGCACTAGACTGATCCAGGCATCGCATCACCCCGGTCATGCCCGCAACGGGCCGCTTAGGGATATCAACCATGCAATGGATCTTGACGTTGTTGGGCTTGGCACTCGGCTGGGTGGTGGACGAGTCGTTCGCCGATGCGCTGATAGGCGCGTTGGTGGGGCTTGGCATTGCCCAGGCGTTTCGATTGGGGCGCCTGGGTGTCCAGGCGGCCAAGCAACAGATCTTGTTGCAAGAGGCCCAGCAGAGCTTGCTCACGTTGGAGGCCCGCCTGGCGGTACTCGAACGCGGCAAGGTGGCCGAGCCGAGCGATCCGGCCCCCGCGCCCGAGATTGTCGTGCCCCAGGCCGCGAAGCCCGCAACGCGCACCGAACCGGAGCTCGTCTGGGAATTGCCGCCAGACCTCGAACTCGCACCCGCTATGGCCACCCAGGCCAGCCAGCCGTTGCCCGATGACATTTGGAAACCCGCACCAGAGACGTCCAGTCGACGCGCCGAGCGTGATTTTGCCCCTCTGCCCCTGGAACCGGTGATGGCGGAGCCGGCGGCCCCGCGTGGTCCGAATCTGTTCGACCGCGCCATCATCGGCGCGCGCAACTGGCTGTTCGGCGGCAATACGGTGCTACGGGTCGGCGTGGTCTTGTTGTTCCTCGGCCTGGCGTTCCTGCTGCGCTATGCCACCGAAGGCATGGTGGTGCCGATCGAGTTGCGTTACGCCGGCGTCGCGGCCAGTGCGCTGGGCCTGTTGGGCCTGGGCTGGTGGTTGCGCCAGCGCAACAACAGTTATGCGCTGATGCTCCAGGGCACCGGGATCGCCGTGTTGTACCTGACGGTGTTCGCCGCCATGCGCCTGCATCCGTTACTCGATTCCAAGGCGGCCCTGGGCTTGCTGGTGGCGGTGACGGTGTTCTCGGCGATCCTGGCGGTTACCCAGAATGCCCTGGGCCTGGCTGCGGCGGCGGCCCTGGGCGGGTTTGCCGCGCCGATCCTGACCTCCACCGGCAGCGGCAACCACGTCGCGCTGTTCAGCTATTTCATCCTGCTCAATGCCGGCATCCTCGCGATAGCCTGGTTCAAGGCCTGGCGCCTGCTCAACCTGATCGGTTTCGTCGGCACCTTCGGCATCGGTTTTGCCTGGGGCCTGCGTTCCTATACGCCAGAACTGCTCTGGAGCACCGAGCCGTTCCTGATCCTGTTCTTCCTCATCTACCTGGCGATTGGTTTGCTGTTCACCCGCCGCAAGCTGCTGGAAATGAGCGATGCCCCCGAAGACGGCAGCCGCGACGCGTTGTTGCGCTGGTCGGCGCGCAAGGGCGATTACGTGGACGGCAGCATGCTGTTCGCCCCGCCGCTGGTGGGCTTCGGCTTGCAGTTCGCGTTGGTGCAGCACCTGGAGTTTGCCGCCGCCTTCAGCGCCCTGGCCCTGGGCATGATCTACATGGGCCTGGCGCGGCTATTGATGGGCGGCCGCGCCCTGCTGTTGGCGGAAACCTGCCTGGCCCTGGGGGTGATTTTTTCCAGCCTGGCAATCCCGTTGGGGCTCGACGCCCGTTGGAGCGCCGCGGCCTGGGCCGTGGAGGGCGCGGGGATCTTCTGGCTGGGCCTGCGTCAGCAACGACCTTTCGCACGAGCCTTTGCTTTGCTGCTGCAATTGGGTTCGGCGCTGGCCTTCCTCAGCGAATTGCGATCTGGCGAAAGCAGCCTGCTCGACGGCTCACCGTTGGGGGCGCTGATGCTCGGCGGCGCTTTGCTGTTCACGTTCTACCAACTGCGCAAGGCAGCCCCTGAACACACGGCGGCTTGGGAGCGCCAAGGCCTGGCGGTGCTGGCGGTGCTGGGCTTGAGTTTCCTCTATCTGCTGGCACCGTTGTTCTTCTTCACCCACGGCACGGCCATCGCCTGGGCCCTGGCCGGATTGGCGACGCTGTTTGTCGGCCTGCGCCTGCAATCGCGCAGCTTCCTGTTCACCGCGTTCGCGGTGCAATTGCTCGGCGGCGCATTGTTCCTGTTGCGCCTGCAAGGCGCCGAGGGCGATTCGGCGGCGGTGTTCAGCGCGGGCTGGAGCGGTTTGCTCAGTGCTTCTCTGATCGGTCTGGCATTGATCGGCGGCATGTTGCTGGCGGCGCGTGACGAAATGGTGCGCAACGATGTCCGGTTGCTGCGCGGCTTGTCGGTGGTGCTGCTGGCGGGGCTGGTGCTGATCAATCTCGCGGTGCTGTTCGTCCTGCCCTGGCAAACCGCGAGCGGGGTGTGGGCGGCCAGCGGGCTGTTGATCATCTGGCTGAGCCTGTACCTGAAACAGCGCGTGAGCTTTGTCTTCGGTCTGCTGTTGCAACTGCTCGGCGGCGCGTCGTTCCTGATGGCGGGGCCAGCACTGTTGGGGCCGCTCAATGCCGAGGACCTGCGACCCCTGGCCCACAGCGGGTTCTGGACGCCGCTGGTCCTGGGGCTGGCAGCGCTGGTGGGCGCATGGCGCCTGCAACGGGCGCACGCGGCGCAGGAACTGGACGCCTTGAGCTTGCAGCGCCTGTCCGAGCTGTTGCTGATCTGGGGCGCGGGTTGGTGGGCGCTGGCGTGGGTCAGCGAAGTGCTGCGTTTTGCCCCGGCGAACCTGCAAGGCAGCTTGCTGTTGTTGGTCGCGGCCATCAGCGTGGCGGTGTGGAGCCTTTTGTCGCTGCGGTTGAAGTGGCCGGCGCTGGGGCTGCTGTGCACCCTGTTGATCCCGGCGGCGGGCTGCGTATTGGTGGCGACGGGGCACAGCCACTATCACCCGGCCGCGAATTTCGGCTGGCTGGCCTGGTTGGCGGTATTTGCCGTGCATTTCCTCTCGCTCAAGCGCCTGGCGCAGATGCTGCCGGCCCGGGCGCGCAGTACGGCCCACGTACTCGGGTGCTGGTTGCTGATGGCGGTATTGATGCTGGAGTTGCGTTATGGCCTGCTGTTGCTGTCCGAGCAGTACAACGCTTGGCGCTGGCTGGCCTGGGCGATCCTGCCAGGTCTTTATCTGGTGCTGATGGCCACGCCGCGTACCTTGCCATGGCCGGTTTCGGCACAACCACGGGAATATCGTGTCTATGCGGCGGCGCCCATGGCGCTGTTGATGCTCGGTTGGTTCTGGCTGACCAACACCTTCAGTGATGGCAACTCAGAGCCACTGCCTTATGTACCGTTGCTCAACCCCTTGGAGCTGGGCCTGCTGTTCGCCTTGTTCGGTATCTATGTGTGGGCTCGCAACGCCGTGGAGCAATCGACGAACCGTTGGAATCGCATCGGGCACATCGCCCAGTTGATCGCCGGTGTGTCGCTGTTCGCGTTCTTCACCGCCCTGGTGATGCGCACGGCCCACCAGTGGATGGGGGTGCCATACGAGTTGGACGCGCTGCTCGAATCGATGTTCGTGCAGGCCGGGTTGTCCATTGTCTGGACCTTGATCGCCCTGGGCCTGATGATCGGTGGGCATCTGCGTCATCGCCGTGAAGTGTGGCTGATCGGTGCGGCGTTGATCGCCGTGGTCGTGGCCAAGCTGTTCTTTGTCGAATTGAGTAACCGTGGCGGTCTGGCGCGGATCGTGTCGTTCATCGGCGTGGGTGTATTGCTATTGGTGGTGGGCTACTTCGCGCCGCTGCCGCCCAAGCGCCCGGAGACGGTCGCCCAGGATGAGCCGCCTATGCCTGTCAGTGAGGGAGTGTCATCTTGAGTCGCAAGTTGAATCGGATCGGGCTGGGCGTGGTTGGATTGTGGGTGGCGTTGTCAGCTACGGCCCAGGAGCAACCGGCGGATTTCGCCCATCAAGTGCCGTTGGCCCTGAGCGGCGAAGGGCCGTGGTATCGCCTGCCGTTGCCACTGGACGTGCAATTGCAGGCGCGGCAGACCGACCTGAGCGACCTGCGCGTCTTCAACGCCGCCGGCCAGGCCCAGGCCTACGCCTTGGTGCGCGAGTCGGCCCAGAGCCGGGAAAGCCGCACCCTTACCGACGTGAAGTGGTTCCCGCTGTACAACGCCGCTGATGACCACGAGCGCGCGCCCAGCGTACGTGTGCAGTCGAACGCCAATGGCACGCTGGTGGAAGTCCAGCCATCGAGTCGGCTCGAAGCGGGGGAGGAGGAGCTGCGCGGTTGGTTGTTGGATGCCAGCGCGATCAAGGCACCGCTGCAGCAGTTGATCCTCGACTGGACCAGCGAGCGCGACGGCTTCCAGCGGTTCACCATCGAAGCCAGTGACGACTTGCAGCACTGGCAATCCTGGGGTGAAGGCCAGGTGGCGCGCTTGACCTTTGCCGATGAGCGGGTCGAGCAGCATGAAGTGAACCTGCCGGGGCAACCGGCGCGCTATCTGCGGTTGCTGTGGGATTCGCCGTCCTCCGCGCCGGTGCTGACCTCGGCCCAACTGCACAGCGCCAGCCGCGAAAGCCTGCCGTTGCCGCTGGTCTGGTCGCAACCGTTGGCCGGCAGCACGACGAAGGCCGGTGAATACACCTGGCAGTTGCCCATGGGGCTGAACATCGAGCAAGTGCAGGTCGAACTGAGCCAGGCCAACAGCCTGGCGCCGGTGACCCTGGCCGGTCGCCGTGAAAGCAGCCATCCGTGGCAACCACTGGGCAGTGGCTTGCTCTATCGCCTGACCCAGAACGGCCAGGATGTGCTGCAAAACCAATTGCAACTGTCCGGCCAGACCGTGCAGCAGTTGAAACTGACCGTGGACGAACGTGGCGGCGGGCTGGGAACCGAAGCCCCGGCCCTGCGCTTTGCCGTGCGCCCGACCCAGGTGGTGTTCCTGGCGCGGGGCGAAGGGCCTTACCGCCTGGCGCTGGGCAGCGCGACAGTCAAAGCGGCCAACTTGCCATTGAGCACGCTGGTGCCTGATTACAAGCCGTCGCGCCTGGCGACGCTGGGGACGGCGACGGTGAACGGCGCGGCCACGTCGACGCCAACTGCGACCCCTGCAACCGCCACCGCGCCTGCGACGGTCGATACCAACTGGAAGAAAATCGGCTTGTGGGCGGTGTTGCTGCTGAGCGTGCTGTTCCTCGCGGCGATGGCGTTCAGCCTGCTTCGCAAGCCGCCGGTCAAGAGCTGAGGTGTGTTCATCGCGAGCAAGCTCGCTCCCACAATAGACTGCGTTCGTCGAAACAACCCGGTCAACTGTGGGAGCGAGCTTGCTCGCGATGGCGTCCTCTCAATCGACAGAAATATCCAAGCGAGCCGCCACGCCGTGAACTCAATCCTCCATTCCCCGTCTCATAGGAGGAATTAAGTCCCGACTCGCGCTAAACTGCGCTGGTTTTTCCGCCCCCTATTCTTCGGAGCCGTCCATGTCCCGCGTTACCTTGAGTCGCTATTTGATTGAGCAGACCCGTAGCAACAACACCCCTGCCGATCTGCGCTTTCTGATCGAAGTGGTGGCGCGTGCGTGCAAGGAAATCAGCCACGCCGTTTCCAAGGGCGCGTTGGGTGGTGTCCTGGGCAGCATGGGCACCGAAAACGTGCAGGGTGAAGTGCAGAAGAAGCTCGACGTGCTGTCCAACGAAATCCTGCTCGAAGCCAACGAATGGGGCGGTCACCTGGCCGGCATGGCGTCCGAGGAAATGGACAATGCCTACCAGATCCCGGGCAAATACCCCAAGGGTGCCTACCTGCTGGTGTTCGACCCACTGGACGGTTCGTCGAACATCGACATCAACGCGCCGGTGGGCACCATCTTCTCGGTACTGCGCTGCCCGAACGAGTACTTGAGCCAGAATGAAGCCCTGAATGAAAAGGCCTTCCTGCAGCCGGGCACCGAGCAGGTCGCCGCCGGTTATGCCATCTACGGCCCTCAGACCATGCTGGTGCTGACCCTGGGTGACGGCGTCAAGGGCTTCACCCTGGACCGTGAGATGGGCAGTTTCGTACTGACCCACGAAGACATCACCATTCCTGAATCCACCCAGGAATTCGCCATCAACATGTCCAACCAGCGTCACTGGGAAGCCCCGGTGAAACGCTACGTCGAAGAATTGCTGGCAGGCGAAGAAGGCCCGCTGAAGAAGAACTACAACATGCGCTGGGTCGCCGCGATGGTTGCCGACGTGCACCGGATCCTGACCCGTGGCGGCTTGTTCATGTACCCGCGCGACAGCCGCGAGCCGTCCAAGCCGGGCAAGCTGCGCCTGATGTACGAAGCCAACCCGATGTCGTTCCTGGTGGAGCAGGCGGGCGGTGCTTCCACCGACGGTCACCAGCGCATTCTCGATATCAAGCCTGAAGGTCTGCACCAGCGCGTGGCCGTGTTCCTCGGTTCGAAGGAAGAAGTGGCTCGCGCCACGGCTTACCACAAGGAGTAAATCATGGCCGAGCCTTGGCAGCCGTTGCTCGATTGGTGGTTTGGTGCAGCCAAGACACCGGACGAAGTATCGGCTGACAGGGGCAAGCTGTGGTTCGGCAAAGGCCATGATCGCCAGGCGCAAGAGCGCTTCGGCGATCGGGTCGAGCAGGCACTGGCCGGCGGATTGACCGACTGGGCGCAACGCCCGGAAGGTTGGCTGGCCCTGGTGCTGCTGCTCGATCAACTCCCGCGGATGATCTTTCGCGACACCCCCAAGGCTTTTTCCGGCGACCTGCGTGCCCAAGCGTTGGTGGCTCAAGGCCTGGCGGCGGGTTTCGACCGGCAACTCAAACCGATCCAGCGCGTCTTCATCTACCTGGTACTCGAACACTGCGAAAACCTGGCGGTGCAGAACGAAGCCGTGTCGCGGTTTATCGACCTGGTCCGAGAGCAACCGGAGGCGGAACGGGCGGTGTTTGAAGACAACCTGGACTATGCCGAGCGGCACCAGAAGATCATTGCCCGGTTTGGACGGTTCCCCCATCGCAATGCGGTATTGGGGCGCGAGTCCACCGCTGAGGAAATCGAGTTTTTGAACAGGCCTGGGTCGCGATTTTAGCGAAGTTCTAAGAGTCGCTTCGAAGCAAGCGTTTCATTAGCAACGCGGGCAAGCTCTTGCGGCTGTCGGCAATGATGTGGATGTAGACCGTTTGGCCTCGCACTTCATAAATGATCCTATTCATTCCTGAAAGGATCTGTCGATATTGACCGAGATTAAGCCTTTCGATTTCTTCCGGGATCGATCCCGCATAAGGCAGTGTTGCTAGATGGCGGATCGCTGCTTTCAGACTGGCATAGGTGTTTTGCCATGTTTGAGAAGAAAACCGCTCGATTAGATAAACGCGGAGCTCTTTAAGATCTGTTTCGGCCGATTGAAGGATGACAACCTTTAAGCTCATTGAGTGTCAGCCCTGTCCAGCTCAGTGAAGACATCCTCAACATCCCGAAAATTACCTTCTTCAATTTCCCGGTTGCCCATAGCCAACAGCTTCAATAGCGCCATGGTGTCTTCTTGCTCTTCGAAACTTTTTACATCCATGACTACGAGCTTGGCTTCACCGTTTTGGGTGATGATCAAAGGCTCTCTACTCTCAGTGATGGTCTTTACGATTTCAGCGGTGTGGCTTTTCAAATAGCTGATGGGTTTGATTTGGGATGACAGCTTCATGGCGTAAGCCTCGAAAGATTGAATGGACTGAGTTTAGTCTTAATTCAGTCTTGAGTCAGGTAGCGCTGACCAAGTGTCTGTTTTCGTAGGCTGACACACCCCATCGCGAGCTTGCTCGCGATGGGGCCCTTGAAAGCGCTAGATCCGGAAACTACCCACCAACTGCTTCAACCGCGCCGCCTGCTGCTCAAGGTCGGCACAGGCCCGCAAGGTGGCTTGCAGGTTTTCCACGCCTTCCTGATTCAGCGTGTTGATCTCGGTGATGTCGACGTTGATCGACTCCACCACGGCGGTCTGTTCTTCAGTGGCGGTCGCCACGGATTGGTTCATGCCGTCGATTTCACCGATCCGCTGGGTCACGCTGCCCAGTCGCTCGCCGGCCTGGTTGGCGATGCCGACGCTGCTTTCGCTCTGGCGCTGGCTGTCGGTCATGGTCAGCACCGCTTCCTGTGCGCCGACTTGCAGCTCTTCGATCATCTTCTGCACTTGCTGCGCCGAGTCCTGGGTGCGGTGCGCCAGGTTGCGCACTTCATCGGCCACCACCGCGAAGCCGCGCCCGGCTTCACCGGCCCGGGCCGCTTCGATGGCGGCGTTCAGGGCGAGCAGGTTGGTCTGCTGGGAAATGCTGGTGATCACCTCGAGGATCTGGCCAATGTTCACCGTATTACTGTTCAGGGTTTCGATGTTGCCGCACGAATCGCTGATCTTGGCCGACAACTGCTGCATGGCCGCGATGGTTTTATCCACGACTTGCTGGCCGTCTTCGGCCAGGTTGCGGGCCTCGCTGGAATGTTGCGAGGCGAGGGCGGCGTTCTGGGCGATTTCCTGGGCAGCGGCGCCAAGCTGGTTGATGGCAGCGGCCACGCTGCTGGTGCGTGATGCCTGCTGGTCGGAATTGAACATCGACGAGTTGGACGCACTGACCACGCGCAAGGCGACTTCGTTGACCTGGCCGGTGGCCGAGGCCACTTCGCGGATCGAGGTGTGGATGCGTTCGACAAAGCGGTTGAACGACGTGCCCAGTGCGCCGAATTCGTCATGGCCGTGAATGACCAGGCGGCGGGTCAGGTCGCCTTCGCCTTCGGCGATGTCATGCATGGCGCGGCCCATGGTCAGCAGCGGTTGCATCAGCACGCGGATCAACATGCCCAGCAGGGCGATGATGAACACCACCGCGATGACCATGGCGATCAACGCCGACGTACGGAACTCACTGAGCATCGCCAGGGCGGTGTCCTTGTCGAGCACCAGCGCCACGTACCAGTCGGCGCCCGGCACGCCGTTGACGCGGGTGAAGGAGATGAATTGGGTCTGGCCGTCGAGGTCGACTTCCTTTACCCCCGGGCTGATTTGCGGCGCGCCGTTGGGGTAGGCCTCGGCCAGGGTCTTGAGCACGCGCTTGCTGTCGGGGTGGATCAGGATCTTGCCGTCGGCGCTGACGATGAACGCGTGGCCGTGGCCGCCGAAGTTCAGCGAGTTGATGATGGCGCTGACGCTGGACAGGTCGATGTCCGCACCGGCCACGCCGATCATCTGCCCCTGGCGCTGTACCGGCGTGGCGACGGTGATCACCAGTTTGCCCGACGAGGCGGCGATGTACGGTTCGGTGACGATGGTTTGCTGTGCGCTGTTGGCGGCCTTGTACCAGCCCCGGGCGCGCGGGTCGTAGTCGGCGGCGCGATTGCCGGCCGGTACCGAGAACATCACGCCGTCGGTGCCGCCGAAATAGCTGAGCTGAAAGTTGCCGGTGTACGCCGGCAGGCCCACGGCGCGCTTGAGGCTGTCGGCACTGTTGCCGTCCACGGCGATCTGCTGGGCCAGCGACTGCAGCAACTGGATACGGCCGTCGACCCACGTCTGGATGTTACGGCTGGTCAGGTTACCGAGCTCCTGCATGGAGGTCTCGGTGCTGGCGTGCAGGCTCTGGCGTTGACGATAGTCGTTGAACAGGATGAAACAGGCGAATGCGACGGCCACCACGAGGGCGGCAGCCAGCAGGATTTTATGGCTGAATTTCATGTTTCTGGTCATTAAGAACACTACTGCGAAGGGGCGGGTCAGGGAGGGCTGTCAATTTGCCATAGCGCGGGGTTTTGCGCTGTGACTTTTTATCGGCGCAAAAGCCCGGCCCATCAGGCGCCAGGACCTCAGTCCCGACGAAAGGCACGATGGCGTCACAAACCGGGTGATTCATCGATGAAACACCTCTGCACAGCCAATAAATACTGGGGGCGTCAGGGAACCAGATAGGGGTTTTCTCTTCTAAGGATCAGGTTGGCACCCTGCCACCTCCCTTCCGTTCCAGGAGTTACACCATGTCGCTGCGATCTATCGCTCTGCTGTTTATGTGCGTCGTGTTGACCGCATGCAGCAAGGTCAACCAGGAAAACTATTCGAAACTGTCGGCTGGCATGCCCAAGGCCGAAGTCGAAACGTTGCTGGGGAAACCGACCGATTGTTCAGGCGCGCTCGGCATGTCCAGCTGTACCTGGGGCGACCAGAAAAGCTTTATCAGCGTGCAGTACGCCGGTGACAAAGTGTTGATGTTTTCCGGCCAAGGCCTGAAGTAAACCGAGGCCAGAGGCCTGCGGGAGAAAAATAATGATGCGGTTAGTTTTTGTGCTTTTGGCTGGCCTGGTATTGGCCGGCTGCGCCACTTCTGGCGAGGATCCGTTGGCGCCCAAGACGGTCAACAGCGTCAATCTCAAGCGTTACCAAGGGACCTGGTATGAGTTGGCCCGCCTGCCCATGTATTTCCAGCGCAATTGCGCGCAATCGGAAGCTCACTACATCCTCAAGCCAGACGGCAACGTGGGTGTGCTCAATCGCTGCCTGACCTCGGACTGGCAGTGGGAGGAAGCCAGGGGCACGGCCACGCCGCAGGTGCCGGGCAAGACCGACAAGCTCTGGGTCGAGTTCGATAACTGGTTTTCACGGATCGTGCCGGGCGTGGCGAAAGGGCAATATTGGGTGCTGTACGTCAGCGATGACTACAAGACCGCCATCGTCGGCGACCCGAGCCGCCGCTACATGTGGCTGCTGTCCCGCACACCGACCGTCAATAGCGTCGTGCGCGAGGAACTGCTGAGCAAGGCGCGCCAGCAGGGCTATGATACGACACGACTGATCTGGCGCGCGTCGGATCGGCAGATGGCCAAGACTTCGAATTGATCGGCTCCTGAGAACCCATGTGGGAGCGAGCTTGCTCGCGATGACGGACTTCCAGCCAACCTCAGTGTTGAATGTGAAGGCCTCATCGCGAGCAAGCTCGCTCCCACATTTTTTTATCCGCGTCAGTCTAGAAGTTCGCGCAGTACCTGGGTGAACGCCCGGGCACTTTCCTCTTCGCCGGCATGACGCCCATCACGCACAACCCACCGTCCACCGACCATCACATCCCGCACCTGACGATCGCCGCCGGCAAACAACCAGCGATTGAGAATCCCGTCGCCATTGGCCGTGGCCAGGTATGGGTCGTTGCCATCGAGCACCAGCCAGTCGGCGCGCTTGCCGATGTCGAGGGCGCCGATCGGTTGCCCCAGGGCTTGGGCGCCGCCTCCCAATGCTGCGTCGAACAAGGTGCGGCCGACCATCGGCTGATCCGTCCGGTACAAGCGGTTGCGCCGTTGGTCACGCAGGCGCTGGCCATACTCCAGCCAGCGCAATTCTTCGACCACGCTCAAGGACACATGGCTGTCGGAACCGATACCCAGGCGCCCGCCCTGGGCGAGGAAATCCACGGCCGGGAAAATCCCGTCCCCCAGGTTGGCTTCGGTGGTCAGGCACAGGCCGGCAATCGCCCGGCTCTTGGCCATGAGGCTGACTTCCTGGGCGTTGGCGTGGGTGGCATGGACCAGGCACCAGCGCTGGTCGACCTCAGTGTTTTCGTACAGCCATTGCAGCGGGCGGGCGCCGCTCCAGCTCAGGCAGTCATCGACCTCCTTCTGCTGCTCGGCGATGTGGATGTGCACCGGGCAATCACGGTCGCTGGCGGCCAGGACGTCCTGGATCTGCCCCGGTGTCACGGCGCGCAGCGAGTGGAAACACAAGCCCAGGGTCTGGGACGGTTGCCCGGCCAGGACCGGCTGCAAGCGTGACTGAAGCTTCAAGTAGTTTTCGGTGCTGTTGATGAACCGGCGTTGCCCGTCATTGGGCGCCTGGCCGCCAAAGCCGGAATGGCTGTAGAGCACCGGCAGCAGTGTCAGGCCGATGCCGGCGGCGCTGGCGGCGTGGCTGATGCGCAGGGCCAGCTCCGCCGGGTCGGCGTAGGGTGCGCCGTCGGTGTCATGGTGCACGTAATGGAATTCGGCGACCGAGGTGTAGCCGGCCTTGAGCATTTCTATGTACAGCTGGCGGGCGATGATGCCGAGTTGATCCGGGCTGATTTTTCCGACGAGGCGGTACATCAAGTCGCGCCAGGTCCAGAAACTGTCATTGGGATTGCCCGCCACTTCCGCCAGCCCGGCCATCGCCCGTTGAAAGGCATGGGAGTGCAGGTTCGGCATGCCCGGCAACAGCGGACCGCCCAGCCGCTCGGCGCCGTCTGCGTGGGAACCGGCCTGGATATGGGTCAGGACGCCCTTGGCATCGACCTCAAGACGTACATCATGGGCCCATCCACTAGGCAACAGCGCGCGTTCGGCAAAGAAGGCGGACATGGTTCAACCTCATTGTGCGTAATTTGTATATACATATACAGACGTTTGCCTGGCCGGTAAACTCCGGCAAGCTAGCAACCTTATCCGCAGAACAGGGAACCGCCGTGCCGACTCCGCCTGCCAAACCGCCGCTGGCCGCACACATGGGTGACAGTCCGGCGCCCTTGTACGCCCGCGTCAAACAGATGATCACCCAGCAGATCGACAGTGGAAACTGGCCGCCGCATTACCGCGTGCCGTCGGAAAGCGAGCTGGTCAGCCAGTTGGGCTTCAGCCGCATGACCATCAACCGTGCCCTGCGGGAAATGACCGCCGACGGCCTGTTGGTGCGCATGCAGGGGGTCGGCACGTTCGTGGCCGAGCCCAAGAGCCAGTCCGCGTTGTTCGAAGTGCATAACATCGCTGACGAGATCGCCTCCCGTGGTCATCGCCACACCTGCAAGGTCATCACCCTGGAAGAAGAAGCCGCCGGTTCCGAGCGAGCCCTGGCCCTGGACATGCGTGAAGGCCAGAAGGTGTTCCATTCGCTGATCGTGCATTTCGAGAACGACATCCCTGTGCAAATCGAGGACCGTTTCGTCAACGCATTGGTGGCGCCGGACTACCTCAAGCAGGACTTCACCTTGCAGACGCCCTACGCCTATCTGAACCAGGTCGCGCCGCTGACCGAGGGTGAGCATGTGGTCGAGGCGATTCTGGCCGAGCCGAGCGAGTGCAAGCTGCTGCAGATCGAGCGAGGCGAACCCTGCCTGTTGATCCGCCGTCGCACCTGGTCCGGGCGCCAGCCGGTGACCGCCGCGCGCCTGATCCATCCGGGTTCCCGTCACAGTCTGGAAGGGCGCTTTCATAAATGAGCCAGTTGAAGGTTTTACGCGCAGCAGATTACCCACGCATGCCATGGAAAAACGGCGGTGGCAGCACCGAGGAAATCACTCGCGATGCCGGCACTGGCCTGGACGGCTTCGGCTGGCGCCTGTCGATTGCCGATATTGCCGAGTCGGGTGGTTTTTCCACGTTTGCCGGTTACGAGCGGATCATCAGCGTCTTGCAGGGAGACGGTATGACGCTGAACGTCGATGGCCAGGCCACGGGGCCTTTGCACCCGCTGGACCCCTTTGCCTTCAGCGGCGAGAGCCATGTGCATTGCACCTTGCTGGGCGGCCCCATTCGGGATTTCAACCTGATCTATGCACCGCAGCGTTACCGCGCGCGATTGCAGTGGGTGGGCGGGCAGCAGCGCTTCTTCAGCGAAGCGGGGACGTTGCTGGTGTTCAGCGCGGCCCCGGGATTGACCATCAAGATTGGTGAGTCCGCCGTTGGACTGGGCCTCTACGACTGCTTGCAATTGAGCGGTAACACCGGGTTGGTGGATGTCTCCACTCACGGTCAATGCTGCGTGATTGAGCTGACGGCTCACTGAAATCGGCTTCCCTCACTGTGTGGCGCGGGGATTTATCCCCGCTGGGTCGCGGAGCGACCCCCTGCGTTTTTCCTGATGTGCCGAGTTGTCTGGATATAGGGCTGCTGCGCAGCCCAGCGGGGATAAATCCCCTCGCCACAAAAGCTCTTACGCATTGTTTCCTCTTTGCGCACCAATTTGTTACCGAATGCCCCAGCGTGGCGCAATACCCTGCATCTGTGACCCTCCGATTTCCCTCTCGAAAACCCTCTTGAAAAATTTCAGGCCGCTTAGCAGCCCTGAAATCACAAGGCTTTCAGCCAATTCCACAACCGTTTCTGAACACCACCTCCAACAAGTTGGCCGCTTGATTGCATATGCTTGTACATACAAGTAAAGACGTATGCGTATGAGTCACCGATCTTCTACGCAACGTTCGCTAAATCGCTGCCCACTGCCCGGGCTGGTCTGGATTGATCGCTGAGGAGTTTTTGCTGTGACCGACGCTACCCGCAAACCCGAAAAATACCGTGACGTTGAAATCCGTGCCCCTCGCGGTAACACGCTGACCGCCAAGAGCTGGCTGACTGAAGCGCCGCTGCGCATGCTGATGAACAACCTCGACCCGGAAGTGGCCGAGAACCCCAAGGAACTGGTGGTCTACGGTGGCATCGGCCGCGCGGCGCGCAATTGGGAGTGCTACGACAAGATCGTCGAAAGCCTGACCAACCTGAACGACGACGAAACCCTGCTGGTGCAATCCGGCAAGCCGGTGGGCGTGTTCAAGACCCACAGCAACGCCCCTCGCGTCCTGATCGCCAACTCCAACCTGGTGCCGCACTGGGCCAGTTGGGAGCACTTCAACGAACTCGACGCCAAGGGCCTGGCCATGTACGGCCAGATGACCGCCGGCAGCTGGATCTACATCGGCAGCCAGGGCATCGTCCAAGGCACTTATGAAACCTTCGTCGAGGCCGGTCGCCAGCACTACGACTCCAACCTCAAGGGCCGTTGGGTCCTGACCGCCGGTCTGGGTGGCATGGGCGGTGCACAACCTTTGGCCGCGACCCTGGCTGGTGCGTGTTCGCTGAACATCGAGTGCCAGCAGGTCAGTATCGATTTCCGCCTGAAAACCCGCTACGTCGATGAGCAAGCCAAAGACCTCGACGACGCCCTGGCGCGCATCGAGAAATACACTGCCGAAGGCAAGGCGATTTCCATCGCACTGTGTGGGAACGCTGCCGAAATCCTGCCGGAAATGGTCCGTCGTGGTGTGCGCCCGGACATGGTCACCGACCAGACCAGCGCCCACGATCCCCTCAACGGTTACCTGCCGGCCGGTTGGACCTGGGACGAATACCGTGCCCGCGCCAAGACCGAGCCCGCTGCCGTGGTGAAGGCCGCCAAGCAATCGATGGCTGTCCACGTCAAAGCCATGCTGGCCTTCCAGAAAATGGGCGTGCCGACCTTCGACTACGGCAACAACATCCGCCAGATGGCCCAGGAAGAGGGCGTCGAAAATGCCTTCGATTTCCCTGGTTTCGTCCCGGCGTATATCCGTCCGCTGTTCTGCCGTGGCATCGGCCCGTTCCGTTGGGCTGCGCTGTCCGGCGACCCCCAGGACATCTACAAGACCGACGCCAAGGTCAAGGAACTGATCCCCGACGACGCTCACCTGCACAACTGGCTGGACATGGCTCGCGAGCGCATCAGCTTCCAGGGCTTGCCGGCACGTATCTGCTGGGTCGGCCTGGGCCAGCGCGCCAAGTTGGGCCTGGCCTTCAACGAGATGGTACGCAGCGGTGAATTGTCGGCACCGATTGTCATCGGTCGCGACCACCTGGACTCCGGTTCCGTGGCCAGCCCGAACCGTGAAACCGAATCCATGCAGGATGGCTCCGACGCCGTTTCCGACTGGCCGCTGCTCAACGCCTTGCTCAACACCGCCAGCGGCGCGACCTGGGTGTCGTTGCACCACGGTGGCGGCGTCGGCATGGGCTTCTCCCAGCATTCGGGCATGGTGATCGTCTGCGACGGTACCGACGAAGCGGCCGAGCGTATTGCTCGCGTACTGCACAACGACCCGGGCACCGGGGTGATGCGCCATGCCGATGCCGGTTACCAGATCGCCATCGATTGCGCCAAGGAACAGGGGCTGAACTTGCCGATGATCACCGGCAAATAACGCAAAACCCCTGTGGGAGCGGGCTTGCTCGCGAAGACGGTTTTACATCCGACGCATGTGTTGAATGACACACCGCATTCGCGAGCAAGCCCGCTCCCACAGGGGGCTGTTCCACCATAGAGCCCCAAAACAATCCACAGAGGTTGAACCATGGCTGTCACCAGCACACGCGCAAGCAGCAAGCCGTTGATCGAGAAACGTTCGATCGACTACATCCCGGAAGCGGAGAGACACGGTCGGCTGTTGAGCCAGTTCACCCTCTGGATGGGGGCCAACCTGCAAATCACGGCCATTGTCACCGGTGCATTGGCGGTGGTGCTGGGTGGTGATGTGTTCTGGTCGTTGATCGGTTTGCTGATCGGCCAAGTGCTGGGCGGTGGCGTCATGGCCTTGCATGCCGCGCAAGGGCCCAAGCTTGGCCTGCCGCAGATGATCTCCAGCCGGGTGCAGTTCGGTGTGTATGGCGCGGCCATCCCGATCGTGCTGGTGTGCCTGATGTACCTGGGTTTCACGGCAACGGGCACCGTGCTTTCCGGCCAGGCGCTGGGCCAGTTGTTCAGCGTCAGCGACAGTGCCGGTATCCTGATTTTCGCCAGTGTCATCGTGCTGGTCACGGTGCTCGGGTATCGGGTGATTCACTTCATTGGCCGGGTCGCCAGCATCATTGGTGTGATTGCCTTCGTTTACCTGTTCGTTCGCCTGATCAGCCAGACGGACGTTGGCGCACTCCTGCAAATCCGCCATTTCAGCTGGAGCAGTTTCCTGCTGGCGGTGTCGCTCGCGGCCTCCTGGCAGATCGCCTTCGGCCCCTACGTGGCTGACTATTCGCGTTACCTGCCGAGCAAGACGTCCTCGGTAAAAACCTTTTTCGCCGCAGGCGCCGGCTCGGTCATCGGCGCACAGGTGGCGATGATCCTCGGCGTGTTTGCCGCCGCCTCGGCCAACGGGCAGTTCGCCGGTCACGAAGTGGCCTACATCGTGGGCCTGGGCGGTACCGGCGCCACCGCTGCGCTGCTGTACTTCAGCATCGCGTTCGGCAAGGTCACCATATCCACGCTGAACTCCTACGGCAGCTTCATGTGCATTGCCACCATCATCAGCGGTTTCCGTGGCCACCTGAACGTCACGCGCTTGCAGCGTCTGGTCTTCGTGCTGGTCATCGTCGGCGCCGCGACCCTGATCGCGCTACTGGGCCAGCACTCGTTCCTCGGTGCGTTCAAGTCTTTCATCCTGTTCTTGCTGGCGTTCTTTACGCCTTGGAGCGCGATCAACCTGGTGGACTACTACTGCATCACCCGCGAGCGCTATGACGTGCCGGCCTTGGCCGACCCGAACGGCCGCTACGGTCGGTGGAACACCTTGGGTATCAGCGTCTATGTCTTCGGTGTACTGGTTCAATTGCCATTCATCGCCACCAAGTTCTATACCGGTCCGCTGGTGGGAGCCATGGGCGGTGTGGATATCTCCTGGATCATCGGTCTGGTGGTCCCGGCGGCGCTGTATTACGTCCTCGCCAAGAAGTGGCACAGCGCAGTACCCGATCAATTGATCCTGCCGCTCGAGCAGGACGCGGTTGACGCACAACCGAGCAGGGCGGGCCGTATTCAAGCGGTCTGATGGGACGTTGACAGGGCTGGATGCCTCTTGACTGCCGTAAGCCAATCCAACTGATTAGGAGCGTCACATAATGAAGTCGAACAAGACCCTGCTGACCACATTGCTTTCCATGGGCCTGCTGGCCAGTGCCGGCGCCACGCAAGCGGCGGGTTGGTGCGAGTCGGGTAAACCGGTGAAGTTCGCCGGCCTGAACTGGGAAAGCGGCATGCTGCTGACCGACGTCCTGCAAGTGGTGCTGGAAAAAGGCTACGACTGCAAGACCGACAGCCTGCCGGGTAACTCCATCACCATGGAGAACGCCCTGAGCAGCAACGACATCCAGGTGTTCGCCGAAGAGTGGGTCGGCCGCAGCGAGGTATGGAACAAGGCCGAGAAGGCCGGCAAGGTGGTCGGCGTCGGCGCGCCGGTGGTGGGCGCCATCGAAGGCTGGTACGTGCCGCGCTACGTGGTTGAAGGCGACGCCAAGCGCAAGCTCGAAGCCAAAGCCCCGGGGCTGAAGAACATCGCCGACCTGGGCCAGTACGCCGCCGTGTTCAAGGACCCGGAAGAACCGTCCAAGGGCCGCTTCTACAACTGCCCGGCCGGCTGGACCTGCGAGCTGGACAACAGCGAAATGCTGAAAAGCTACGGCTTGGAAAAAACCTACACCAACTTCCGTCCAGGCACCGGCCCGGCGCTGGATGCGGCGGTATTGTCGAGCTACAAGCGTGGCGAGCCGATCCTGTTCTACTACTGGTCGCCAACGCCACTGATGGGCCAGGTGGACCTGGTGAAACTGGAAGAAAAACCGGGCGTGGATAAAAGCGTGAGCATCAAGGTCGGCCTGTCCAAGACCTTCCACGACGAAGCCCCGGAACTGGTGGCGGTGCTGGAGAAGGTCAACCTGCCGATCGATATCCTGAACCAGAACCTCGGGCGCATGGCCAAAGAGCGGATCGAGTCGCCGAAACTGGCGAAGATCTTCCTGAAGGAACATCCTGAAGTCTGGCACGCCTGGGTCAGTGAAGACGCTGCCAAGAAAATCGACGCGGCTCTGTAGGTCGAATCTTTCCCGGCCAACCGTGGGGCTGGCCGGGATGTTCACCGCATCCACTTGATCGAGAGTCTCTTATGTTTCCCGAAAGCTTTACCTTCTCCATCGCCGATTGGGTCAACGGTTGGGTCGACTCCCTGGTGACCAACTATGGCGATGTGTTCCGGCACATCTCCGACACCTTGCTGTGGGCCATCGTCAACCTTGAAGGCCTGCTGCGCATGGCGCCCTGGTGGCTGATGCTGGCCATCGTCGGTGGCATTGCCTGGCACGCCACCCGCAAGGTCGTGGCCACGGCAGTCATCGTTGGCTTGTTGTTCCTGGTGGGTGCGGTAGGCCTGTGGGACAAACTGATGCAGACCCTCGCGCTGATGCTGGTGGCGACGCTGATCTCGGTGTTGATCGGCATTCCCCTGGGCATCCTCTCGGCGCGCAGCAACCGCCTGCGTTCGGTGTTGATGCCGTTGCTGGACATCATGCAGACCATGCCGAGCTTCGTGTACCTGATTCCGGTGTTGATGCTGTTCGGCCTGGGCAAGGTCCCGGCGATTTTCGCCACGGTGATCTATGCCGCGCCGCCGTTGATCCGCCTGACTGACCTGGGCATCCGCCAGGTGGACGGCGAAGTGATGGAAGCCATCAACGCCTTTGGCGCCAACCGCTGGCAACAGCTGTTCGGCGTGCAACTGCCCCTGGCCCTGCCGAGCATCATGGCCGGGATCAACCAGACCACCATGATGGCCCTGTCGATGGTGGTCATCGCCTCGATGATCGGCGCCCGTGGCCTGGGCGAAGACGTGCTGGTGGGCATCCAGACCCTCAACGTCGGGCGCGGCCTGGAAGCGGGGCTGGCCATCGTGATTCTCGCCGTGGTCATCGACCGCATTACCCAGGCCTATGGTCGTCCTCGGCATGAGGTGAGCAAATGAGCAACGCAGCCGTCAGCAAGATCGAAGTCAAGAACGTCTTCAAGATTTTCGGCAATCGCTCCAAGGAAGCCCTGGAACTGATCCGCCAGAACAAGACCAAGGACCAGGTGCTGGCCGAGACCGGCTGCGTGGTCGGGGTCAACGACCTGTCGCTGAGCATCGGCACTGGCGAGATCTTCGTGATCATGGGCCTGTCCGGCTCCGGCAAGTCCACCCTGGTGCGCCACTTCAACCGGCTGATCGACCCCACCAGCGGCGCGATCCTGGTGGACGGCGAAGACATCCTGCAACTGGACATGGATGCCCTGCGCGAATTTCGCCGGCACAAGATCAGTATGGTGTTCCAGAGCTTCGGCCTGCTGCCCCACAAGAGCGTGCTGGACAACGTCGCCTATGGCTTGAAAGTGCGTGGCGAGAGCAAGCAGGTGTGCGCCGAGCGGGCGCTGCACTGGATCAACACCGTGGGCCTGAAAGGCTACGAGAACAAATACCCCCACCAGCTCTCCGGCGGCATGCGCCAGCGCGTCGGCCTGGCCCGGGCCTTGGCGGCGGACACCGACATCATCCTGATGGACGAAGCCTTCAGCGCCCTCGACCCACTGATCCGTGCGGAAATGCAGGACCAGTTGCTGGAGCTGCAAAAGACCCTGCACAAGACCATCGTCTTCATCACCCACGACCTCGACGAGGCCGTGCGCATCGGTAACCGCATCGCGATCCTCAAGGACGGCAAGCTGATCCAGGTCGGCACGCCCCGGGAGATCCTGCATTCGCCGGCGGATGAGTATGTCGATCGGTTTGTGCAGCGGCGAGCGGCGGTGGTGTGAGGCCGGACCCAGTTGTGTAAGGCCAGACGCGGTTGTGGCGAGGGGATTTATCCCCGTTGGGCTGCGAAGCAGTCCCATTACTTTCCATCCAGTTGTGTCAGGCTGATTTCACTGCCTGGTTCGGGGCCGCTTCGCGACCCAACGGGGATAAATCCCCTCGCCACAAATGTTATTGGCAGCTTATGTGTATGAGGCTTTAGATGTCCCAGGCTGAAAAAATCGTAATCACCGGCGCTCCGTTGCGCTGGCAGGACGTCGTCGCCGTCGCCCGCTTCGGTGCCGAGCTCGAGCTGTCGACCCAGACCTGGGCACGGATCGACAATGCCCAGGCCATTGTCCAGCGCATCGTCGAAAGCGGCGAGCGCGCCTACGGCGTCAATACCGGCCTGGGGGCCTTGTGCAATGTCTCGCTCAAGGACGAACAACTCAGCCAACTGTCACGCAACACCCTGCTCAGCCATGCCTGTGGCGTCGGCGCGCCGCTGACTGATGAACAGACCCGGGCGATCCTCTGCGCCGCTATCCTCAACTACAGCCAGGGCAAGTCCGGCATCCATCGCCGGGTGGTCGAGGCGTTGCTGGCACTGCTCAATCGCGGCATCACGCCGCAAGTGCCGTCCCAGGGTTCGGTGGGTTACCTGACCCACATGGCCCACATCGGCATCGCGTTGCTGGGCGTTGGCCAGGTCAGCTATCGCGGACAAATAGTCCCGGCGCAACAGGCCTTGGCCACCGAGGGTTTGCAACCGGTGCAACTGGGGGCCAAGGACGGTTTGTGCCTGGTCAACGGCACCCCGTGCATGACCGGCCTCAGTTGCCTGGCCTTGGCCGATGCGACGCGGCTGGTGCAATGGGCCGATGTGATCGGTGCCATGAGTTTTGAGGCCCAGCGCGGCCAGATTGCCGCGTTCGATGCCGAGATCATCGCCCTCAAGCCGCACCCGGGCATGCAGCAGGTCGGGGTCAACTTGCGGGCGTTGCTGGACGGCAGCGAGGTCATCGCCGCGAGCCTGGGCATTCGCACCCAGGATGCCTTGAGCATCCGCTCGATTCCCCAAGTGCACGGCGCGGCTCGCGATCAGTTGGCCCACGCCCGGCAACAGATCGAAACCGAACTCAACGCAGTCACCGATAACCCGCTGTTGCTGGGTACGCCGGAGAACTTCCGGGTCATGTCCCAGGCCAACCCCCATGGCCAATCGGTGGCCTTGGCGGCGGACTTGCTGGCGATTGCCATGGCCGAAATCGGCTCCATCGCCGAGCGTCGTCTAGACCGCTTGATCAACCCCCACGTCAGCGGCTTGCCAGCCTTCCTGGTGGCCAATCCCGGCGTGAACTCGGGGATGATGATCGTGCAATACGTCGCCGCGTCGCTGTGCGCGGAGAACAAGCAACTGGCGCAACCGGCGGTGCTGGACAATTTCGTCACCTCCGGTTTGCAGGAAGATCACCTGAGCATGGGCACCAACGCCGCCCTGAAGCTGCACCGGGCCCTGGAAAACTGCACGCAGATCCTCGCCATCGAGTACCTGCTGGCAGCCCAGGCTTTTGAGTTTCTCAAGGCCCAGCGTTTCGGCGCCGGCACCGACATCGCCTGGAAACTGCTGCGCGAGCGCGTTCCGGCCTACGACCAGGACCGCTGGCTGGCGCCGGACATCGCCAGTGCCGCCGGGTTGCTCAAGGATCCCTTTGTGCTGCACAACGCTTTACCTGATTTGAATTGATCGAAAAACGCCAGCGTGCCAAGACACCCATTGCCCACAAGGCATCGCCCAAAGCGAAGGTGACGGATAACGGAACATTCCGGAGCGACTGGCGGGTGAAAAAACAAAACTCTCAAAAGGAGCAATACATGACTGCCTTAAACCTGATTCCCGGCCAATTGAGCCTGGCTCAATTGCGTGACATCTATCAGCAACCCGTGACCTTGAGCCTCGACGCCAGCGCGTCGGCGCAGATCGAGGCCAGCGTCGCCTGCGTCGAGCAGATCCTGGCCGAGAACCGCACCGCCTATGGCATCAACACCGGTTTCGGCCTGCTGGCCTCGACTCGCATCGCCAGCGAGGACCTGGAAAACCTGCAGCGTTCCCTGGTGCTGTCCCATGCCGCCGGCGTGGGCGAGCCGATCAGCGATGCGCTGGTGCGGTTGGTCATGGTGCTCAAGGTCAACAGCCTGAGCCGGGGTTTTTCCGGCATCCGTCGGCAGGTGATCGATGCGCTGATTGCACTGGTCAATGCCGAGGTCTACCCGCACATTCCGCTCAAGGGGTCGGTCGGTGCGTCCGGTGACCTGGCGCCGCTGGCCCACATGTCCCTGGTGCTGCTGGGTGAAGGCAAGGCCCGCTACAAGGGCGAATGGCTGTCGGCCGTCGAGGCGCTGAAAGTCGCCGGTCTCGCGCCGCTGACCCTGGCCGCCAAGGAAGGCCTGGCGCTGCTCAACGGCACCCAGGTCTCCACTGCGTTTGCCCTGCGTGGCCTGTTCGAAGGCGAAGACCTGTTTGCCGGTGCCCTGGCCCTGGGCAGCCTGACAGTGGAAGCGGTGCTCGGTTCGCGCTCGCCGTTCGACGCGCGGATCCATGCCGCTCGCGGCCAGAAGGGCCAGATCGATGCCGCCGCTGCTTACCGCGATCTGCTGGGCGAGCGCAGCGAAGTCTCCGACTCGCACCAGAACTGCGACAAGGTCCAGGACCCGTACTCCCTGCGCTGCCAGCCGCAAGTGATGGGCGCCTGCCTGACCCAGTTCCGCCAGGCCGCTGAAGTGCTGGTGATCGAAGCCAACGCCGTGTCGGATAACCCGCTGGTGTTCGCCGCCGAAGGTGACGTGATTTCCGGGGGCAACTTCCACGCCGAACCGGTGGCGATGGCCGCCGACAACATGGCCTTGGCGATTGCCGAAATCGGCTCCCTGAGCGAGCGCCGGATTTCGTTGATGATGGACAAGCACATGTCGCAGTTGCCGCCGTTCCTGGTGGCCAATGGCGGGGTGAACTCCGGCTTCATGATCGCCCAGGTCACCGCGGCGGCCCTGGCCAGTGAAAACAAGGCGCTGTCCCACCCCCATTCGGTGGACAGCCTGCCGACCTCGGCCAACCAGGAAGACCACGTCTCCATGGCCCCGGCCGCCGGCAAGCGCCTGTGGGAAATGGCCGAGAACACCCGTGGGATCCTGGCGGTGGAATGGCTCGCGGCCTGCCAGGGGCTGGACCTGCGCGGCGGTTTGAAGACCTCTGCCAAACTGGAACGGGCCCGTGGTCTGTTGCGTGCAGAAGTGCCGTTTTATGAGAAGGACCGCTTCTTTGCGCCGGACATCAATGCCGCCAGTGAGTTGCTGGCGAGTCGGTGCCTGAACGAATTGGTCACGGCGCAGTTGTTGCCGAGCCTGTAAGGCTGTTCTGATCGTTCGATCGTTCCCACGCTCTGCGTGGGAACGCCTCATGGGACGCTCTGCGTCCCGATCTACGAAGGACGCGGAGCGTCCCGGACTGCATTCCCACGCGGAGCGTGGGAACGATCCTGACGGAGGACATCAATGAAAACCCTCTGGCAAAACTGCCACGCCGCCACCATGGCCCAGGGCGTCTACTCGATCATCGAAGACGCCGCCATCGTCACCCAGGGCGAGCACATTCAATGGATCGGCCCGCTTGCCGAATTGCCGACGGGGGACTACCCGGCGGTCAACGACCTCAAGGGCGCCTGGGTCACGCCGGGGTTGATCGATTGCCACACCCACACGGTATTTGGCGGCAACCGCAGCGGTGAGTTCGAACAGCGCCTGCAAGGTGTCAGCTACGCCGAAATCGCGGCGGCCGGCGGTGGCATCGCCAGTACCGTGCGCGCCACCCGCGCCGCCAGTGAAGACGAACTGTTCGCCAGCGCCGCCAAACGCCTGAAAAGCCTGATGCGCGACGGCGTGACCACGGTGGAAATCAAGTCCGGCTACGGCCTGGACCTGGCCAGCGAACGCAAGATCCTTCGCGTCATTCGCCGTCTTGGCGCCGAGTTACCGGTCAGTGTGCGCAGTACCTGCCTGGCGGCCCACGCCTTGCCACCGGAATACAAAGATCGCGCCGATGACTACATCGAACACATCTGCACCGAGATGCTGCCGGCCCTGGCGGCCGAGGGGCTGGTGGACGCGGTGGATGCCTTTTGTGAATACCTGGCGTTTTCCCCGGCGCAGGTCGAGCGGGTGTTTATCACCGCGCGACAACTGGGGCTGCCAGTGAAGCTGCACGCCGAACAATTGTCGTCTCTGCACGGTTCCAGCCTGGCGGCGCGTTACCAGGCGCTGTCGGCCGATCACCTGGAATTCATGACCGAGGACGACGCCAAGGCCATGGCCGCTTCCGGCACCGTGGCGGTGTTGCTACCGGGGGCGTTTTATTTCCTGCGGGAAACCCAACTGCCGCCCATGGATGCCCTGCGCAAGCACGGGGTGAAAATCGCCGTGGCCAGCGACCTCAACCCCGGCACCTCGCCGGCGCTGTCGCTGCGTTTGATGTTGAACATGGCCTGCACCTGTTTCCGCATGACCCCGGAAGAGGCCCTGGCAGGGGCGACGATTCATGCGGCCCAGGCCTTGGGCATGGCCTCCACCCACGGTTCGCTGGAAGTCGGCAAGGTCGCGGATTTTGTCGCCTGGCACATCGATCGCCCGGCCGACCTGGCGTATTGGCTCGGTGGCGATCTGGAAAAACGCGTCGTGCGTCACGGCGTTGAAATCGATTGAGGAGAATGGTTGTGGAGAAGGTCCTGAATTTCAAGCAAGGGCGCGTGCCGCTGTTGGTCAGCATGCCCCACGCCGGCCTGCGCCTGACCCCGGCGGTGAAGGCCGGGTTGATTCCCGAGGCCCAGAGCCTGACGGACACCGACTGGCACATTCCCAAGCTCTATGAGTTCGCCAATGAGCTGGGCGCCAGCACCTTGGCCGCCGAGTATTCACGGTTCGTCGTCGACCTGAATCGCCCCTCCGATGACAAACCGATGTACGTCGGCGCCACCACCGGTTTGTACCCGGCGACGCTGTTCGATGGCGTGCCGTTGTTTCGCGAAGGGCTGGAACCGTCGGCCGAGGAACGGGCGACGTATCTGCAGCAGGTCTGGATGCCGTACCACCAAGCGCTGCGGCAGGAACTGGCGCGGCTCAAGGCCGAGTTCGGCTACGCCTTGCTGTTCGACGCCCACTCGATCCGCTCGGTGATCCCGCACCTGTTCGACGGCAAGCTGCCGGACTTCAACCTCGGCACTTTCAACGGCGCCAGTTGCGACCCGACCCTGGCCAGCCAGCTCGAAGCCATCTGCGCCCGCCACGACCAGTTCACCCATGTGCTCAACGGACGTTTCAAGGGCGGACACATCACGCGGCACTACGGCAACCCGGCCGAAGACATCCACGCCGTGCAACTGGAACTGTGCCAGAGCACCTACATGGAAGAGTTCGAACCGTTCAACTACCGCGCGGATCTGGCGGCGCCGACCCAGGTGGTGCTCAGGGAGTTGCTGGAAGGTTTCCTGGCGTGGGGACAGCAGGTTTACAAGAAATAAACACCGCGCGGTACTTCTGTGGCGAGGGGATTTATCCCCGCTGGGTCGCGAAGCGGCCCCAAAACGGATGTCTTCCAGCGACCTGATGGGTCGGACTGAGAGCTTTTGGGACTGCTGTGCAGTCCAGCGGGGATAAATCCCCTCGCCACAGGATTGTGTTTGTCCTTGAGCCTCTTACGGGACTGTCGCCACCGTGCAAAACCGAGTCGCCACAGTTCATCTTGACCCCCTCGACGCTGGGTAATGTTCCGGTCACGGTGCGCCAAGACACCGCCCTACAATAATCCGCTGCCGCACGAGACCCTCGCGATGAAAAGACTGTTCAAACGCTGTCTGTCGTTCCTCTGCGGTACCGTTCTACTCAGCACCGGGGCGATGGCTGCAGAGCCTGCGTCCTGCCAGACCGTACGCATGGGTGTGGTCAACTGGACCGATGTGATCGCCACCAGCGGCATGGCCGATGTGCTGCTCACCGGTCTGGGCTACGACAGCAAGCAGACCAGCGCCGTGCAACAGATCATCTTCGCCGGCATCCGCGACAAGCGGCTCGACATCTTCCTGGGGTATTGGAAGCCGGCGATGGACAAGAACATCGCCCCGTTCCTGGCGGCCAACCAGGTGAAGGTACTGGACAAACCAAGCCTGGCCGACGCCCAGGCCACATTGGCCGTACCGGATTACGTGGCGGCGGCGGGGCTCAAGACCTTTGCCGACATCGCCCGGTTCAAGGATCAGCTTGGCGGCAAGATCTACGGCATCGAGCCGGGCAGCGGCGCCAACACCACCATCAAGACCATGATCGAGACCAACCACTTCGGTCTCAAGGACTTCAAGCTGATCGAATCCGGCGAAGCAGGCATGCTGGCGGCGGTGCAGCGGGCGGTGAACCGCAAGGAGTTCGTGGTCTTCGTCGGCTGGACCCCGCACCCGATGAACATCAACATGAACATCACGTACCTGACCGGCAGCGAGGACGTCTACGGCCCGAACGAAGGCGCCGCGACCGTGTCCATCGTGACCGCGCCGGACTACGCCCAGCGTTGCCCGAATGTGAGCCGGCTGTTGGAAAACCTCACCTTCACCGCTGCCCAGGAGAGTCAGTTGATGGTGCCGATCATGGAGCGCAAGACACCCCAGGACGTCGCCCGCCAATGGCTGCGCGAGCATCCTGAGGATCTTCAGCGCTGGCTGGCCGGCGTGACCAGCTTCGACGGCAAGGACGGTGTGGCGGCGGTGCAGGCCAGTCTCAACAAGTGATGGTGATCTAATTGTGGCGAGGGGATTTATCCCCGTTGGGTCGCGAAGCGGCCCCAAAATGATTGCACTCGGATTTTGGGACTGCTGCGCAGTCCAACGGGGATAAATCCCCTCGCCACAAGTTCAGCGCCTTATCCCAAGATATTTACTGGATTGGCATCTCCCTCATGGCTCCTTATCCACTCTCTCCGGCAATGTCAGCCTTCATCGACAAAACCCAGAGCTTCACCAGCCCGGACGATAGCCTCGCTGGTTCGCGCCAGGCCTACAGCCAGATGTGCCGGGCGTTCACTCCGCCCTGCCCGCCGACGCTGGCCATCGAGGATTTCGAACTGGCCGGCGTGGCGGTGCGGGCCTATTACCCTCAACGTGCGGCACCGCTCGCCGGCTGGCCATGCGTGCTTTACCTGCACGGTGGCGGTTGGGTCGTGGGGGACCTGGATTCCCATGACTTCATCTGCATGGAACTGGCCGCTGAGTTGGGCGCGCTGGTGGTGGCAGTGGATTACCGGTTGGCCCCGGAGCATCCGTTTCCGGCCGGTTTCGAAGATTGCCTCGCGGTGTGGCGTCACTTGGCGGACGTTCCGTTTGCCATCGACCCCCGTCGCCGGCTGGTGGTCGGTGACAGCGCCGGCGGCAATCTCGCCGCCGCGTTATGCCTGGCCTTGCGCGATGCCGGGCAACCGTTGCCCCGGGCCCAGGTCCTGATTTATCCGGCGCTCGGTGGCCCCGCGGATCTGCCGTCGCGTCACGAGTGCTTCGATGCCCCGCTCCTGAGCCGCCGCGATCTGGAGCGCTATGAGGCGCTGTACCTGGGTGGCGCTCGTCCCTCGCCTTATGCCATGCCGTTACTCGCCGACAACCTGGACGGCTTGCCGCCAGCGCTGGTTGTCGTCGCGCAATGGGATCCACTGCGCGACGACGGCGCCCTTTATCGCGAGCGGCTGAACGCCGCAGGGGGAGACGCCGTGCTGTATGTCGGCAATGGGCTGGTCCACGGTTGCCTGCGTGGCCGGGGCCAGGTGCCGGAGGTCGATCGGATGTATCGGGCGCTGCTGGCGTACCTGGCTGACAAGCTTTGACTGCGCAGGGGACATGCTCATTAAGGTCATTCGGGTTTATGATGCCGGACGGCAGACTAAATAGAAGTCCCTACAGGGATGACTCGACCCCTTACGGAGCGCGCAATGCAGACTTTGTACCCGCAGATCAAACCCCATGCCCGGCACGATCTGGCTGTCGATGACACCCACACGCTCTATGTCGATGAAAGCGGTTCCCCAGAAGGCCTGCCAGTGGTGTTCATTCACGGCGGCCCGGGTGCCGGCTGCGATGCGCAGAGCCGTCGCTACTTCGATCCGAACCTGTACCGCATCGTCACCTTCGACCAGCGCGGTTGCGGTCGGTCCACCCCCCACGCCAGCCTGGAAAACAACACCACCTGGGATCTGGTCGAAGACCTGGAGCGTATCCGCAAGCATTTGGGTATCGAGAAATGGGTGCTGTTCGGCGGTTCCTGGGGCTCGACCCTGGCCCTGGCGTACGCCCAGACCCATCCGGAGCGGGTGCATGGCCTGATCTTGCGTGGGATCTTTCTCTGCCGTCCGCAGGAAATCGAGTGGTTCTATCAGGCTGGCGCCAGTCGCCTGTTTCCCGACTACTGGCAGGACTACATCGCACCGATCCCGTTGGACGAGCGCGACGACCTGCTCAGCGCTTTCCACAAACGCCTGACCGGTAACGACCAGATCGCCCAGATGCACGCGGCCAAGGCCTGGTCCACCTGGGAAGGTCGTACCGCCACCCTGCGTCCGAACCCGCTGGTGGTCGATCGCTTCTCCGAGCCGCAGCGGGCGCTGTCGATCGCCCGGATCGAATGCCACTACTTCACCAACAACGCTTTCCTCGAGCCCAACCAGTTGATTCGCGACATGGGCAAGATCGCCCATTTGCCAGGCGTCATCGTGCACGGCCGCTACGACGTCATCTGCCCATTGGACAATGCCTGGGAACTGCATCAGAACTGGCCCAACAGCGAACTGCAGGTGATCCGCGACGCCGGCCACGCCGCCTCGGAGCCGGGGATTACCGACGCGTTGGTACGCGCCGCCGCGCAAATGGCCCGGCGCCTGCTCGACCTGCCGCCCGAAGAAGCATGAAGGGGCTGTTGCAACGGGTGCGCGGCGCCCGGGTCGAGGTAGCGGGCGAGATCGTCGGGGCTGTGGACCAGGGCTTGCTGGTGCTGGTGGCCGTCGAGCCCGGGGATACCCGGGCCAGCGCCGACAAACTCTTGCACAAGCTGCTTAACTATCGAGTGTTCAGTGATACCGAGGGCAAGATGAACCTGTCCTTGGCGGATGTCGGTGGCGGATTGCTGCTGGTGTCGCAGTTCACCTTGGCGGCGGACACCAAAAGCGGTCTGCGTCCGAGTTTTTCCACGGCTGCGCCTCCGGCCCTGGGCGAAGAATTGTTCAACTATTTGCTGAGTCAGGCGAAACAGATGCATGGCACTGTGGCATCAGGTAGATTCGGCGCCGACATGCAGGTTCATCTGGTCAATGATGGCCCGGTAACCTTCCTGTTACAGTCCTGAAAGCGTTTGAAACATCTTTTCGGTTCTGTTTCGAGGTAAAACGGTAAGTTTTCTCGATAAATACTTTGCTACCCCTGATGCGTTGTCACGCGGGCTACTAGATAATCGCGCGCTACGGGGGATCAGCGTTCGCTGGTCCATTTGACTTAGGTAGAGAGTTGTCCTGGACCGTTTGGGGAATCATTTTGCCCCGTCGGAGTCGGAACAATGCTCGCCAACTTGGCAAGAGTGGTCCGCAGGAGCGGTTTTTCAGCACCGTTACCGTGCAGATACTTTATCTGGCCGTTGGTTTTTTGATCAGTTTTCGGCGAGGGTTGCTCGTGATTGTTAGTCCCTGTAATGCACCAAAAATGACTGCCAAACGGTTGAGAAGCGCCCTGGTAACGGGCTCGGCCCTGTTGTGCCTGTTCGGCGCGGGCCAACTGTGGGCATTCAGCCTGGATGATGTATCGGCGAAGGCACAAGAATTGGCCGGGCAGAAGTTCGAAGCCCCGCGCAGCAATTTGCCGAACGAATTCCGTGAAATGAAATTCGCCGATTATCAGAAAATTCGTTTCCGCACCGAAAAAGCAGAATGGGCCGACCAGAAGACCCCGTTCCGGCTGTCCTTCTATCACCAGGGCATGCATTTCGACACGCCGGTGAAGATCAACGAAATCACCGCGACCACCGTCGACGAGATCAAGTACGACCCGACACGTTTCGATTTCGGCGACGTGAAGTTCGATCCCAAGGCCACCGAACAGCTGGGCTACGCCGGTTTCCGCGTGTTGTACCCGATCAACAAGGCCGACAAGCAAGACGAAATCATGACCATGCTGGGGGCGAGTTATTTCCGCGTCATCGGCAAGGGCCAGGTCTACGGCTTGTCCGCTCGTGGCATGGCCATCGACACCGCGCTGCCATCCGGTGAGGAGTTCCCGCGCTTTCGCGAGTTCTGGATCCAGCGTCCGAAACCGACCGACAAGCACCTGGTGATCTTCGCCCTGCTGGATTCGCCGCGGGCCACTGGCGCCTATCGCCTGACCGTGCGTCCGGGCACCGATACCGTTGTCGACGTGAAATCACGGGTGTTCCTGCGTGATCGTGTCAACAAGCTGGGCATCGCCCCGTTGACCAGCATGTTCCTGTTCGGCGCCAACCAGCCGTCCAAAGTGCTGAACTACCGTCGTGAACTCCACGATTCCAGCGGCCTGTCCATCCATGCCGGCAACGGCGAGTGGATCTGGCGTCCGCTGAACAACCCGAAACACCTGGCCGTGAGCAACTTCTCGGTAGAAAACCCGCGTGGTTTCGGCCTGCTGCAACGTGGTCGTGACTTCAGCCACTACGAAGACCTGGATGACCGTTACGAAAAACGTCCAAGCGCCTGGATCGAACCGAAAGGCGATTGGGGCAAAGGGACTGTCGATCTGGTGGAAATCCCGACCGCCGATGAAACCAACGACAACATCGTTGCGTTCTGGAGCCCGGAAAAACTGCCTGAGCCAGGCCAGCCACTGGACTTCGCCTACCGTCTGCACTGGACCCTCGACGAAGCCAACCTGCACTCGCCAGACAGCGCCTGGGTCAAACAGACCCTGCGTTCGACCGGTGACGTGAAGCAGTCCAACCTGATCCGTCAACCGGACGGCAGCGTGGCCTACCTGGTGGATTTCGAAGGGCCGTCCCTGCAAGCGCTGCCTGAAGAGGCCGAGGTGCGTAGCCAGGTGAGCGTTGGCGACAACGCCGAGATCGTCGAGAACAGCGTGCGCTACAACCCTGAAACCAAGGGCTGGCGCCTGACGCTGCGCATGAAGATCAAGGACCCGAGCAAAGCGACCGAGATGCGTGCCGCATTGGTCCGGCCGCTTGTTCCTGTCGAGCTGCCAGCCACCGCGCATTCCGTGACCACGCTGGCCAAGGCCGACAAGGTCGCCAAGCAGCAGAGCGAAAAAGAGCAAGCCAACGAGCAGGCCGGCGAGCAGAAAGAGGCCAAGGCCGTCAAGTCGTCCACCGCCGCCGCCGAGCCGACCCCAACCCCACAGGAACCGGAACAGACTGAACAAGTCCTGACCGAGACCTGGAGCTACCAGTTGCCTGCCGATGAGTAATACGTCCGTACAACCAGAATCTCTCAGTGAGTATCTGGCCCATTTGCCGATGACCGACGAGCAGCGCGCCGAGCTGGCGGGCTGTACGTCATTCAGCGAATTGCACAAGCGCCTGGCTTCTTCGACATTCGACGCACCCAACGAGGCAGCGCAAGCCTCGGTGGGCCGTCGCCTGACGCTGAGCACTGCCGAGGAACTCGAGGACGCCGAAATGCTGGCCCTCGATGCCAACGGCCGGGTGTGCTTGAAGGCGACGCCGCCGATTCGCCGGACCAAGGTCGTGCCGGAACCGTGGCGCACCAATATCCTGGTGCGCGGTTGGCGGCGCCTGACCGGGCGTACCAACCCGCCGAAGCCGCCCAAGGATGAGCGCGTGCTGCCTCATGCTCGCTGGCGTACCGTGGGTTCGATCCGCCGCTACATCCTGCTGATCCTGATGCTCGGCCAGACCATCGTGGCCGGTTGGTACATGAAAGGTATCATGCCGTACCAGGGCTGGTCGCTGGTGGATCTGGACGAAGTCTTGCACCAACCGCTGCTGCAGACGGCCACGCAAGTGCTGCCATATGCGTTGCAGACCAGCATCCTGATTCTGTTCGGGATCCTGTTCTGCTGGGTGTCGGCGGGTTTCTGGACGGCACTGATGGGCTTTCTCGAATTGCTCACCGGCCATGACAAATACCGCATCTCCGGCGCCAGCGCCGGCAACGAGCCCATTCCCAAGGACGCCCGCACTGCGCTGGTGATGCCGATCTGCAACGAAGACGTGCCGCGGGTGTTCGCCGGTTTGCGCGCGACCTTCGAGTCGGTGGCCGCCACCGGCGACCTGGATCGCTTCGACTTCTTCGTGCTCAGCGACAGTAACGAAACCGATATCTGCGTGGCCGAACAACAGGCCTGGCTGGATGTCTGCCGTGAAACCGGGGGCTTCGGCAAGATCTTCTACCGCCGTCGTCGCCGTCGTGTGAAACGCAAGAGCGGCAACCTCGACGACTTCTGCCGTCGTTGGGGCAGCGACTACAAGTACATGGTCGTGCTCGACGCAGACTCGGTGATGAGCGGCGAATGCCTGACCAGCCTGGTGCGGCTGATGGAAGCCACGCCGGACGCGGGCATCATCCAGACCGCGCCGCGGGCCTCGGGCATGGACACGCTGTATGCGCGCATGCAGCAGTTCGCCACCCGGGTGTATGGTCCGTTGTTCACTGCCGGTCTGCACTTCTGGCAGTTGGGCGAATCCCATTATTGGGGTCACAACGCGATCATCCGCATGAAACCGTTCATCGATCACTGCGCCTTGGCGCCGTTGCCGGGTAAAGGCGCGTTCTCGGGCGCGATCCTGTCCCACGACTTCGTCGAAGCCGCGCTGATGCGTCGGGCCGGTTGGGGCGTGTGGATTGCCTATGACCTGCCGGGCAGCTACGAAGAGCTGCCACCGAACCTGCTGGACGAACTCAAGCGTGACCGTCGCTGGTGCCACGGCAACCTGATGAACTTCCGGCTGTTCCTGGTCAAGGGCATGCACCCGGTGCACCGTGCGGTGTTCCTGACCGGCGTGATGTCCTACCTGTCGGCGCCGCTGTGGTTCTTCTTCCTGGTGCTGTCCACCGCGCTGCTGGCGGTGAACACATTGATGGAGCCACAGTACTTCCTCGAGCCACGCCAGCTTTATCCGTTGTGGCCGCAGTGGCATCCGGAGAAGGCCATCGCCCTGTTCTCGACGACCATCGTGCTGCTGTTCCTGCCCAAGCTCTTGAGCATCGTGCTGATATGGGCGAAAGGGGCGAAGGCGTTCGGTGGCAAGTTCAAGGTGACGATGTCGATGCTGCTGGAGATGCTGTTCTCCATGCTGCTGGCACCGGTGCGGATGATCTTTCACACCCGCTTCGTGCTCGCCGCTTTCCTGGGCTGGGCCGCGACCTGGAATTCGCCCAAGCGTGACGATGACTCCACGCCATGGAGCGAAGCGGTCAAGCGCCACGGCCCGCAGACTTTGCTGGGCTTCTTCTGGGCCTTGCTGGTGATCTGGCTGAACCCGAGCTTCCTCTGGTGGCTGGTGCCGATCGTGGGTTCGCTGATGCTGTCGATTCCGGTGTCGGTGATCTCCAGCCGCGTGGGCCTGGGCTTGAAGTCCCGTGATGAAAGCCTGTTCCTGATTCCTGAGGAATACGCACCGCCGCAGGAACTGCTGTCGACGGACCAGTACACCCATGAGAACCGTTGGCATGCACTGAACGACGGCTTCATCCGGGCGGTGGTCGATCCACAACAGAACGCCTTGGCGTATGCGCTGGCGACCTCCCGTCACGGCAAGGCCGAGCCGATCGAATGGCTGCGGGTCGAACGCGTTCGTCACGCCCTGAAGGTCGGCCCTGCCGGTCTCAGCAATGCCGAGCGACTGGCCCTGCTGAGCGACCCGGTGGCCTTGTCTCGCCTGCACGAGCAGGTCTGGAGCGAGGCGCATCCCGAGTGGTTGGCGGCATGGCGAGAGTCGGTCAAGGCCGACCCTCATGCACCGCTGCTACCGCTACAGCCGGTGAGCGTGCAGCCTCAAGTGGCCTGATACGCAAAAAGCCCCGCTTCTGAAAGGAAGCGGGGCTTTTTGTTGGCCTAAGGATTTGTACGTGGGACTTCCGGATTTCGAGTGACTAGCGTTATTGAACAACTGGAGTGACATTGACGTCTGGACTGAGGAAGTCAATGTGAAAGCCGCTGGAACCATCCCCGATAGCCAAGTGGACACCGTTGATGCCCTCATTCATTTGAGAGTTCACCTTGTAATCTATGCAGGTTGCTATTTCTTCGTTGACGCCGATGGCGAATTCGGTGAGTTCGAGTCCTCGAGCCCCGGCAGCTAATTTCAATGTTTCGATATGCTCCTCGTTGTCGGCTTGTAAAGACGTGACCTTGTTTTCCACGACTGTCAGAAATCCTCCCGCCTTGGCTAGCGAGTCTGATAACAGCGCAAGCCTGGCTCGAATGTTCTTGGGTAATTGCGGGTTGGCTTTTCTTAATACCGTTAAGATTCCAGAAATCTTAAGTTTTCCGTTCAAACAGAACGGGCAGCGTTCATGAGTATTCATGTGGGCATAGTGCACTTCGAAAAATTCGGCTGCTGAGTGTATGAAGTTCTCTGAAATGTCCTCCTCTATCAAAGCGTAGGGCTCAGCTTGGCGGTTGAGTGTGACCTTTCCGAAAGTGTCTTCGCCTGATAGGAGAAATGAGTCATAGGAGTTAAGCATGTTTAAAAAGAAACGCTGTCTTTCTAACGCTCTTCTGAAATCGCTGTTAAGCAGTAAGTGCAAACCGTAGTTCGCGCTACTGAAAGACGGATCGAAGACCTGTGCTGCGCAGAAAACGCTCTTCTTGACTGGGGTGGCCTTGGCAATCTCCAACGTGAGCTTGGCCGCGTTGTCGCTGAACGAGAAAATTATACTATTTCGAGGAAGAGTACTGAGCTCGTGAATGTGCGCAGTGTTTAATCCTTGATTACTGCATTCATCAAGGAATTCCTGTGAGTCTGCAATGACCCAGAATTCTTCCTCTCCAAAAAGTGTGTGGATATTGGTCATGGATGACATGGATTGCTCCTGGGTAGGCGGACGGCATCTACAATGCCGTCCGCTGGTTAGCGGAAGTCAGTCCTCCGTGTAGGCCCAAGCCAATGGAGCCCATCCAAAGTTTTCAGGGCCAGAGGTCATGCGACTCAGTTTTTCTGATGTATCTATTTGCTGTTCCATGTTTACCCTCCTTTTTATTGGGAATCCCTTTGTCGAGCAAGGGAGGTTGTATTAATCCAAGTATTTCTAATGTTTGGAATGGTTTTTTTTGAGTTTTTTAGAATGAATTGTGCTGTTTTTTGTTTGTTGGCTGCGAAGAGGTTATTTGTGTGGGAAGTGTCTGTAGCAGTTTTCTGAAATTTAAGTAAATGACCCGCTGGCGTTGTTTGGGTGGTCTAGTGTTGATAGGTTTTATTGCTGTTCGTTTGATGTTTTAAACTAAGGGGTGGGAAATGGCAGGTACAAAAAAATATTTGTCTGATGCAGCTCTCCAGCAGGCGCTGTCCGTAATAGACCTGACGGAAACACATACACCCGTCCACGCGGTTCGGCTGATGGTCGATGAGATTGTCGAGGGATTGATTCGTAACGGCTGGCCTCGGGCACGTATTCAGACTGGCCCGCGTATCGTGTCTGCCGAAGAAAACTATGGGCTACTAGGCTACGACCCGGCAGAGATCACCTTGGGCAGTGAACACACGCGCTGGGTGAGCGAACATTCACTATTGCGCACGCAAACCACCAGCCAGATTCCCGCCGCCCTTCAACTGGCTGCTCAAGAGCGCAAGACGGGGGAAATGATTCTGCTCGCCGCTCCGGGTATCACATTTCGCCGGGACAGTCGGGATAGGTGGCATTGCGCCGAGCCGCATCAAATGGATGTTTGGGTTCTGGGCGATCCAGAACTTTCGGATCGTGAGCATCTGTTGCGTCTGGTCGGCGATATTCTCGGCGCTGCGGTACCCGATAAGCCTTGGGTCTACAGCGACAGCCCGCATCACTACACCGAGGGTGGAATCGAAGTGAATGTATTGAACGACGGCGCCAATGTTGAAGTACTCGAATGTGGCCTCATCGCTACTTCGCTACTAAGGCGATTAAAAATTGATCCTCGGAGCCATGGTGGACTAGCGTTGGGAATGGGCCTGGATCGGTTGACGATGCTACGCAAGGGCATTCCAGATATCCGTTTGTTGCGAGACTCTAACGAACGAGTGCAGGCTCAAATGCAAGATCTGCGGCCATGGAGCGCCGTTTCGCGCTTGCCTTCGATTTCTCGAGATATTTCGGTGGCGGTGGCTCCTGGATTGAGCGAGGAGGTGCTGACTGAGAGGATGCTGCAGGCGGCCGGGGACTGTTCTGGCTGGATCGAGGAAATGCAGATCAAAGGACGTTGGGTTTCGTCTGAATTGCCACCTCAAGCTATTGAGCGACTCGGCCTTCTGGCCGATCAGGAGAATGTTCTACTGCGCGTCGTACTGCGTGATTGTTCTCGATCAATAACGACTGCGGAGGCCAATGCTTTGTATGAAAGGATTCAGTCGGCGTTGCACGAAGGCGCTCCGGGGGCAGGATACCGAATGGACTTGACAGTACGTTGATGCATTCGCCAATCGTGCTGGTTCCGTCTCTCAGGTAAATCAAAATAGCCCCGCTTCTGAACGAATGCGGGGCTATTTGTTGGGTGAGTTTTTTATCTGTGGTTCTAAGTTTTGTGGCGATGTTGGTCAGTGCTGCGGGTTGACGTTATCCAACAGTCGATTTGCCAGCAAGCCACTCAGTTCGATCAGTTGCAGGATGCCAAGGGCAACATGGCGTCGTGAGCCTTTCAGGTCGAACGCAAGGTCGCTGACCATGGCATCGGCTGAGGCTTTCGCTGAGGTTGGCCAGCAGGCTTTCGGTGTCGATGCCGTCGACGATGGTGAAGAGCTGGCCTGACGACGGTTTATTCTCGGATTTGGTCTGTTTGGGGTTCAGGTAGTAATCGAGCGCGCGGTCGGTGGCTCCTGGAGTTTTTTGGGGTCGGTTTCGGATTCTGGTGGGTTGGGTGTGGCCTTGAACATGCTTGACGCTCCTTGATTGATGGAGCCGCCAGACATCGCTGCTAAACGAAAAGGGTGGCGGCAGTACGCGGGTTAGCAGACCAGGAATCAAGGAACCCGGCGCACCGAAGTGCCCCACGCACAGCCGCCATAAAGCGGACCTGCGTGCCTTGATATTGTGCCGAGCTGCTAAACCCGATCGCTGAACTGACAGCGACCTGCAAACGTTAGAGCCCAGGGCCAAGGCGCACAAGCCGGCGGATTCTGGCGTAGTTGTAGGCAATGGCGCAAGGCTTCGTAGCCTTGGGATGACGGATTGTGGGAGTGGGGATTTTTGTGTGTATATCCGTTATTTGGGTAACGGCTGCTTAGGGTTCCGCCCTTACGGCGGGTCACTTTTGAGAAGCGCAAAAGTAACCAAAACGCTTTATGCCCCACCACTCGGCACCTCGCCTAGGCTCGGTGTGCCCGAACGCAGGCATTGCTCCGTGGGCCCGCCGCGAAGGGCCATCCATGGCCCAGCGCGGCTATCCCGGCATCCATGCCGGGATGCCCACTCCACAATGCCTGCGTTCGGCCAGCGTGGTTAACGGGGCGCCGAGATCAACGTCCGACGCGAGGCGGCCTTATAGCCGACCTGGTTCTTGATGGGGATCGCGTTTCCCCTGTGGGAGCGGGCTTGCTCG
>NZ_FMUZ01000042.1:0-44360 GCF_900101575.1 Pseudomonas sp. NFACC37-1
GTCGTTTCAGCGTGGGGATTTCAGAAATGCCGATGCCTTCATCGCTTTTCTGGGCCTAGACCTGCGTATATCGGACTCAGGGAAAAAGAAGGGACGCCGCTGCCTGTCTAAGCGAGGTGACCCAGAGGCCCGTCGATTGATGCATAACGCCGCGATGTCGGCGAGGCGCACAGCGGCATGGAAGGGTTTTTATGAGGCACTAAGGGCCCGGGGACTCAGCACAACCGAAGCATTAGTGGCACTGGCCCGCAAGCTTGCCCGAGTGGTATTCGCCCTGCTGAAGAACCAGAGCGAATACTTACCGAAAGGCATTTAGGGGGTAGCCCTGCACCATAGAATCTCCCACAGTTTGATCGGCGGTGAGTCGTATATCTCCAATACACGGCCGAGCCAATGTGGGAGCGAGCTTGTTCGCGATGGCGTCCTTACCGACAATCCCTATCAAAACGATCGAATAATCCGCCCCAACGTCTCCATGGCTTTTTCCGAGGACTCGGTCCAGGGGCTGCCGTAATTCAAGCGAATGCAATTCCTGAAGCGTCGGGTCGGTGAAAAGATCGGTCCCGGGGCGATGCTGATGCCTTGGGCCAGGGCCATCTGGAACAGTTTCAGCGAATCCATTTGCTCCGGCAGCTCCAGCCACAGGAAGTAGCCGCCCGCCGGCTGGCTGACCCGGGTCTGGGCCGGGAAGTAACGGGCGATGGCGCTGAGCATCGCGCTTTGCTGTTCTTCCAGGGCGTAGCGCAGTTTGCGCAGGTGGCGGTCGTAGCCGCCGTGTTGCAGGTAGTCGGCGATGGCGGCCTGGGCCGGCATCGAGGCGCATAGCGAGGTCATGAGCTTGAGCCGTTCGATCTTCTGCGCGTAGCGCCCGGCGGCGACCCAGCCGATGCGATAACCCGGTGCCAGGCTCTTGGCGAACGAACCGCAATGCATCACCAATCCTTCGGTGTCGAAGGCCTTGGCGGGCTTGGGGGCCTGTTGGCCGTAATAGAGCTCGGCGTACACGTCGTCTTCGATCAACGGCACCTGGTGGCGGCGCAACAGTTCCACCAGGGCCTTTTTTCTTTCCTCGGGCATGGTCGCGCCCATGGGGTTCTGGAAACTGGTCATGCACCAGCAGGCCTTGATCGGGTGACGCTCCAGCGTCTGCTCCAGCACGTCGAGGTCGATGCCGTCGCGCGGATGGACGGGGATTTCCACGGCCTTGAGCTTGAGTCGTTCCAGCACTTGCAGGCTGGCGTAGAACGCCGGTGCCTCGATCGCCACCAGGTCGCCGGGCTCGGTCACGGCTTGCAGGCACAGGTTCAAGGCTTCCAGGGCACCATTGGTGACCAGCAGTTCCTCCATGGGCAGCATCAACCCGCCCACCATGTAGCGCAGGGCAATTTGCCGGCGCAGGTGCGGGTTGCCCGGCGACATGTCGGTGACGACGACCCGAGGGTCCATGTCCCGTGTGGCGCTGGACAGCGAGCGCGACAAGCGCTGCAACGGAAACAGCAGAGGGCTGGGGAACGCCGAGCCGAACGGTACGGTGGCGGGGTCCTTGATCGAGTCCAGCACCGAAAACACCAGTTCGCTGACGTCCACTTCGGTGGATTCGTGCACCTGGGCGCTGATGGCCGGTTCGGAAAACGGGCTCGGCGCATGGGTGTTGACGAAATAGCCCGAGCGCGGCCGGGCTCGGATCAGTCCGCGTCGCTCCAGCAGGTAATAGGCCTGGAACACGGTGGACGGGCTGACGCCGTAGGTCTGGCTGGCATAACGCACCGAAGGCACACGCTGACCGGGCCCCAGCATGCCGGAGCGGATCAGTTCAGCGATGTCGTCGGCGAATTTTTCATAGCGTTTCATGGCGGGCTCAGTCTTGAGTGACACATGGTTTGCGCTTTTTAAACTGTGGGGAGCCTTGCTCCCACAAGCTCGCTCCCACAGGGCGCCCGGCATCTTAAAGCTTCAACGATTCATCGGCGCGACAAAACGGCTCTTGGCCAGGCTGTAGATGCCGGGTTCATCGCTGTCGGCCACCTTGAAGGTCATTTCCTGGGAGCCGCTGCGAGGTCGCTCGCTGAGCATCGCCACCGACACCGGCACGTCGACGATTTCCCCTGGCGCCAGGCTCAGTTGGGTCTTGCCCTGGAGGACGAAGCCGTCGCCATCCACCAGGGACAGGTGATAGTCCTGGCGTTGCTGGGTCTTGTTGATGATTTTCAGGCTGTAGATGTTCTCGATCTGGCCTGCGCTGTTTTCGCGGAACAGGCCGCGGTCCTTGCTGACATCCAGCGACACCATGGGCCGTTGCACCAACGCCAGGGCCAGCGCGCCGATCATCACCAGCAGGACGGCGGTGTAGCCTACCAGCCGGGGCCGCAGCAAGTGGGTCTTGCCACCCTGCAACTGGCGTTCCGAGGTGTATTTGATCAACCCGCGGGCGTAGCCCATCTTGTCCATGATCGAGTCGCAGGCGTCGATGCACGCCGCGCAGCCGATGCACTCCATCTGCAAGCCGTCGCGGATGTCGATGCCGGTGGGGCAGACTTGCACGCACATCTGGCAGTCGATGCAGTCCCCCAGGCCAATATTGGCCGGCTTCACCTCGCGTTTGCGCGGACCGCGGATTTCGCCGCGGGCCGTGTCGTAGGAGATGGTCAACGTGTCCTTGTCGAACATCACGCTCTGAAAGCGTGCATAGGGGCACATGTGCATGCACACCGCTTCCCGCAGCCAGCCGGCGTTGAGGTAGGTGGCAGCGGTGAAAAACAGTACCCAGAACAGGCTGACGCCGCCGATCTGCAGGGTCAGCAGCTCTTCGGCCAAGGGGCGAATCGGCGTGAAGTAGCCCACGAACGTCAGGCCGGTGAGCAGGCTGATGGCCAGCCACAGGGTGTGCTTGGCGCTGCGGCGCAACAGTTTGTTCAGGCCCCAGGGGGCTGCTTGCAGCTTGATCCGCTGGTTGCGTTCGCCTTCGGTGATTTTCTCGCACCACATGAACAGCCAGGTCCAGGAGCTCTGCGGGCAGGTGTAGCCACACCACACGCGACCGGCAAACACGGTGATCGCAAACAGGCCGAAGGCGGCGATGATCAACAGGGCCGACAGCAGGATGAAATCCTGGGGCCAGAAGGTCGCGCCAAAAATATGGAATTTGCTTTCGGAAAGGTCCCAGAGCACCGCCTGGCGGCCACCCCAGTTCAACCACACCGTGCCAAAGAACAACAGGAACAGAACCCCTGCACCGCTGATGCGCAAGGTGCGGAACAAACCGGTGAAGCTGCGGGTGTGGATCAGGTTGTCGGTGGTCCTGGCCTTGATCTTCGTTGGCGCAGGTTCGAACGTCTGTATCAACTGGACGGGGATTCTATCGCTCATGGTCGGTCGCTCATCAGCCTCTATCTGGCCGGCGCACTATGACCATGGAACTGTTTGCATAACAGACTCAGGTGTTTCGATAAAAACCGGATCAGATGCCGCGAAGCCCAGGCACTGCGACACTTTGATGCACCCAGCAAGTGCCGAACATATTACTTGTGGCGAGGGGATTCATCCCCGTTGGGGGGCGAAGCGCCCCCAAGTCATCGCACCCGGTATACCGGATTGACCCGGTCAAGGGGCTTTAGGGGGGCTTCGCAACCCAGCGGGGATGAATCCCCTCGCCACAAATTGCATCGGTTGCCTGTGGATTGGGTTCAGATCACCGAACCGCTGTCGGTGGCCTTGAGGTGCTTGCGCTTATCGGTCGCGCCGGCCACGGTCAGGGCATCCACTTCGGCTTCGGTGAGATGGACCATGTCGCCATTGATTTCCACGGCTGACATGGCCTTGTCCGGGTCAGTGATGATGACCAACTCACCGGCGGGGCGCAGCTTGGTTCCGTTGATGGTTTTGATATGGCAGGTATTGTCTTTGTCGATTTGCTCAAGCATGACGTCGCTCCTTCCTGAATGTCCTGAGTATTAGGTCCCACCCGCTGGCCAGGGTTCGTTGTGGCTGATCAGCGGTCAGGTGCACCTCTGGCTTCGCTTGCGGTCCATCGTTTATCCAACGAGAAAGAGGACGGTCCATGGAAGCCTGGTGGCATGAAGTCTGGATAACCCTGCAGGCGGAATTCGCCGATATCACCGATGCCCAGCAGATGACCCGGGTCACGGTGCGGCTGGTCATGGCCGCGCTGTTGGGCGGCATCCTGGGCTTCGAGCGCGAACACAAGGGCAAGGCTGCCGGCGTGCGAACCCACATGCTCGTGGCCCTGGGGGCGGCGCTGTTCGTATTGGTGCCGCAGATGTCCGGGTCCCAGGCCGACGCCATGAGCCGGGTGATCCAGGGCGTCGTCGCGGGCATTGGTTTTCTCGGCGCGGGCACCATCCTGAAAAACACCGACGGCGACGAAGGTCATGTCAAAGGCCTGACCACCGCCGCCGGCCTATGGATGACCGCCGCCATTGGCGTCGCCGCCGGGTTGGGGCGGGAAGCGACAGCTGTGTTGAGTACGATATTGGCGCTGGCTATTTTCAGTGTGATGCCGGTGATTGTTCGGGCATTGGAGAGAGATCCCGATTGAATGGCAACGGCGACGCAGAGGCTGCCTTTATAAATGCCTCGTCCAGCGAGCCAGCGCTAAATACCGATGTGAATTCGTGTGCCGAACGGAATTTTCTAAACTGACAATCGATGATCATATAAAAAGGATCGCAGTTCGCTGCAACTTCCTCAATGTTATGAGACGACACAACGATGGCGGTTCCCTCGTTAGCGGCTTGCTTGAGGCATTGCCACGTGTAATGGCGAAACTCCGGGTCGACACCTGCGGTGGGTTCGTCCAAGATCAACAAATCGGGCTCCAGCGCGAGAAGCGAAAGGGTGAAAAACCAACGTTTCTCACCATAACTACAGACAGCAGATTTTTTTTTCCAAATTTCTTTATAGCGTTCAATGAGTTCCGGGCACCATTTGGCTATTTTGCTTAATGCGCATTGTTGAGTGGTTTTTTTATCTGAACTCAATATCGTAGCCATCTGGAATATCTCATGCATACGCAGCACCGGTGGTGTGGTGATGATTTGAGATAAATACAACTGGGTGCTAAAGCTGTTGTTGAGATTCTGACCCTTGGCTTTCCTTATGTTGCACAAAATGTCGAAGAACGTTGTTTTTCCAGACCCATTTGGACCCAGTATTCCTGTAATTGAGTTTGGTTCGATACGCAGTGAGGCTTGCCGAAATAGTGCTTTGTCTGAAAAGCTAATGTTGAGTTGGTCGATAGTCAATGCACTCATTAATAGCGACTCCATATAGGGTTTATCCGAAGGTATTTCATCGAGCACAAAAGCGTGGCTAACAGGGTTGTAATTGAGATAGCCAGTGCCTCGATGTTTTCCAGAGGGCCGGTGCGCATGATATTTTTTGCTGTCTGTAAAGGGTTCAGATAACCAATATCGTCAATGATAGGGTTGGCGAATCCCAGGGCGATCATTGTAAATAGAATGATGGAGAACAATGTGCTTGAGTTTTGGAAGGTCAGGGGGAGTAATGTCAGCAAGAGTCCAATGGAACAAAAGATCAGGAAGCAAGCATAGAATCGCGTCGCGATGTTCAGTAGTTCGAGTCCGTAGAATTCGCCAGAGAGAACCTTGGTGAGGACATAGAAGGTGCAGCAGTAAATAATTGCGATTAATGAGTAGGACAAAAGTTGAGCTGTCAAAAAAACTATTTTTGAGTCCATGGAATAGATGAAGGAACGGACGAATCCGCTCTCTCGTCGGCCTATGATGTATAGTGAAAACCCGAATAACCCAACGCTCGATGCAATGTAAGCATAGAACCATGCACTGTCCTCCACGTAGTCAGAATTCAGCTTGCTTTGGTGGTCGCTGGTATACCGCAATAAGTAGTAGAATAAACTGGGCGATATTATTGTCCATAATATTGCGGTGGGCTCCTTGAATTGTTCTTTCAGAAATAAAATAGTTAATTTTATCGAGCGGTAGATTATATGCCGTTTCATTGCTTCGTCCTATGGGAATGGAACCATTTGTTCTGCGCGTGCTGGTAATATCTCTTGGAAGAAAGGCTCGGAGTACAGGTTCTTTAAGTTGATGTGTTGTGAGTTATTCATGTGCATAAAAAAGTCAGGTGATACAAACTTGCTGCAATACCCCAGGCCATCCTCTATCGGAATCGCCTTGAGGTATATGTAGCCGAGCGCGTTGTGTCTGGCAATGCTATTTAGAAGTGAGGTTAAAGAAAAAGGCCTCGTAGTAAAGTGTGATGGCGCTAGTTCTTGGGTTTGGACTGATATAATATCTTCATAAATTTCAAAGCGATTGCAATGGAGGAAATATCTTAAATATGAGTCATGGATGTTCTCTATTTTTTGTCCTGTCGATTGGAAAAGATCAATGAATCGGTAAGTCTGCCATAGTTCCAATAGCGATTTTTCCATCGCGAGTTCCAAGGTGGGGGCGTAAGCCATTCCTGCGCAATAATGGACGTTGTGCTTTTGGCTCTGTTGTCCGTATACTGCCAAGATGCAAGTGCCTGGATATCCAGATTCGGATATGTCAATAAAGGATAATTGGCCACTCCTGGCTAGGGCTGTACGTAGCGTCTCAGCCCCGGTCCCTGCCAACGCAGCCCCTGTCGTCGGTGCGTCGATTACCTTGACGCAAATACCAGTTAACCAGAACTTTAGTAAGAACTGCCTTTCAAGGGATTCTTTTAATGAGCCTAGAATGGCATGTTCAGGGTGCCAACCAAAGGCACACCCACATGTGTCACGAAGAGGATAAATGACATTCTCTGTCTCGGTTCGCACGCTGCTTAAGGTGATGCACGCGGTGGGAATGTAACAGGAGGATAGATCTGATAGACGGAAAACTTGGCTCAAGTTGTATTGATGTGCACTCAGCGCTGATTGAGCGATATGCTGCTTTTTTGTTTGAGAAAATGCTTGGGTAAATTTTGATACTTCGGCTTCGCTCAACGAATAGCTCAAACCGCTTCTCAGGTCTGGTACTACGTCCACATAGAAATGCTGCCGCTCAAAAAATTCCCCTACAGCAGATCTGAGCGCGTGTGAGCCATTGCCTACACCCGAACCACCATTTTCCCAAGGATCGGTGATCTCCACCGTAGATGGGAAAGTCAACAGATTAGCTGGCTGATATGTGAATCGCGCATCAATAAGCTGATTTTCTCTGCTGTAAATATTCATCCCTGCCTCCCTATATAGTGCACGCACATTGGAACAAAGAGTGCAGGATTAAGTTTGAGTGCCTTGCAAACCATCGTGTCGGTGTATGCCGACCAAGGACGACAACGTAAGTTCAGGGATTTGGCGCTAAGTTCTATTAGCATGTAAATTGATCCCACCTCCATGGTTGCCAGGCGGTAGCCGCGATATCGATACTTGAATAAAGCTTTTGGTAGATAGGCAGTATATATCAGCGCTAGGCTCGGATAACCAATGTCGCTACTCTCTGGCAGAATGGCCGTTCGGAGTTCGTCTACGTTCTCTGTGCCTAAAACGACTTCATATGTCTTTGATTTTGGCAAGAGGTGTAGGACTTTTTCTTTGCAGGGCCATGTTTTATCGTCTCGCGCAAGCGAGCAGATAAAAATCTCGACAGGGTATAATGCTCCACCGCTTGGGTAGCCCCGTTTGCTTTCATTGGCTTTTAGTCTCGTTAACGGCGTGACGAGTTTTTCAATGGTGCTGAAATCAATCTCGGTCTCATGAAATAGAGTTTCTGACTCATTTCTTATTAGCGCTGGGTCAATATCAGGGTGCGGGTTCATTTGAATTTCAATGCTGATGTCCGGGTAAAGCTTTAACTCATTTCCAGTTAAAGTTTCCAGTTGTTGTTCTGTGAGGAAATGGAGATTGGTTGATTGTTGGGTGGCTGGATGGATTGTATAGTTGCCTTTTGTATGAAAGGACAGCACGTCATCGTGAACAAAAGGGTCTAGAAAACGAAGGTAATAATCGTGAGGTATATGCTTCATTTTTTAGCACCCAGGCAGTCGCACAAATACCAATGCGTTGCTGAGGCTTGACTGATATGGCCATTGCTAAGGTTTATCGTTGTTGTTTGAAAAATATTATCTTGATATTTCTGGGAGGTCGTTGTCCCCGAAACGAGTCGGCTTACCCTTGCGATCGCTCCTAGTATTAATGATTCTTGGAGGAGGGTTGGTTTTGTGTTGGGTAAATTGATATTTTTGCCTTTGCAAAAGTTAAGCAGCTTTGACCAGGTATTGACTGAAGGTGAGTGGGTTTCGTTGCTGATCAATTTATCGATGGTGCAGAAATGACATGGATTACCTATTTCCGGAATATATGGTTGGCTGATGTGAAAAAGGTCGGAGCTGCCATAACAAACACTTATTGCCGATTTTGGCCATTTTCTTGCGCTAGAGAAATAAAGGTTTTTTATCTCCGTATAGTTATACTTTGAACATAATATAATGATGTAGCGTTCTTCTTTGTGGGGCGTATAGAGATCCAGGTCCTCCAGGCTGCAAGTGCTCAGGTGTTCGATTTCGCGCGATAGAATTTCTTCTAAGTTTGATGTTTTTTTCCAGTCGTGCGCGATCAATGTGCTCTTGAGGTAGTTGAGGTCTTTTGCTGTGTTGATATGTATGGCGGAGGTCAGGAAGTTATATGCATTTGTTGGTTCGAGATTGTTGTTTGCGAATAGTTCGTTAAGATCGCTTTTGGTAATGCACTCAACTGATTTTAGTTCTTTAAGCAGCTTCAGCATCGCTGGGGAGTCAATGCGTGCGATTCCTTTTTCCGAGACGATGGCGTTGGCATTCTCAAAATTTAGTAATTCGTAGTTGGATATGCTTAATTTCATGGCGAGTTCTCGGTCGGGCCTTTCGATGATTGATGTTATTCGAAAGGCCCGCGTTGTTATTGGTTGTTATTAGTGGTTGGCGGATTGTGTCGCTGAATTGCCCCCACAGCCCCCACTCCCTCCGCTGCCACCTTTACATCCACCACCACCGCCGCATCCGCCGCTTCCCCCGCAACCACCTGCGCTACCTGATCCTCCTACAGTCGGCGTATATGGTGTGTTGCCGAAGTCGTCTGTGAATAAAAATATTACTTCACCTAATTTCTCGGGTTTGTTGTTCGGCTTCATATTTAAATTCCTCTTTCCTTGAGTTTCCTTGAGTAAGTTTGCCGTGCAGCTTTGCCGGCGACTTAATTTTTAGCGAGGATTAGATAGGTTGGCAATCACGTTTTTTTTGAGGTGTAGGAAGCGTCTTTCACGCCCAAGAGAAAGTTCTGATGCGTTTTTTTTCGCTAATAGGTGGCGTTAGTGGAGGAAGGAAGAAATGCGTAGGTGACGGGATAAAAAATCTTATGCAGGACAAATAATTACGCGGGTCATATACCTAGACGTAGATGACGATTAAATATTCTTCAGGTGGGAAGTTTCCTACTCTTGACACAGTCTATTTCTGCTTTTTATTTTCTGCTAGGCGACGAACGGTCATTTCGCTCTAGAGCAGAACGCTGACGCCCGTCACCTCTCGAACAACTACGATTGAATCAAACCCGCTCCGGCGGTGCCTCGCTCGGCGGGTCACCCAGCGGCGGTTGTGGGGCGAGCGGCGGGTCTTTCTCTGGAATAGGCTCGGGATCAGGACCGGGCGGGGGCAAGGTGGGGTCGTCGATATTCGGATCGGGTGTTTCGGCCGGGATGGGAATATTCATCGGGACGGGTCTCCGTAACGCACATGGCTTGAGTCGTGCTTATTATTGTTGACCACCCTGTAGCGGGTTTGATCCCGGATACATCGAGGGCAAATCCCGCTGAACTTTTAGCCGTCGTCCCGGTTCGGAGTTTAAGTGAGTTTTTTCAGGGACCCGTTGGGCCTTTACCGCCACAAGCGCGTCCATGGGGCGTAAAAGGAGCGATGCTCGATGACTGCTGAACACCCGTCTGACCTGGCCTACAACCCGCATTTGCCGTTGTCTCAAGCCTTGTTGTTACCGCGTATCGCGATTGAAAACACCATGCCGGTGATTGACGGCGGGCAATTTGCCGCCAAGGCCGTGGCCGGGCAGGACGTGACGGTGACCAGTAAAGTGTTCGCCGACGGTCACGACAAGCTGGCGGTGCGCATCCGCTGGCGTTCGCTGCAGGATGAGGTATGGAACAGCGAGGTCATGAGCGACCTGGGTAACAACGGTTGGCGCGGCCAGTTCAATGTGCCGGAGCAAGGTCGCTATGTCTTCTGCATCGAGGCCTGGATCGATCAGTTCGCCAGTTTCCGCTACGAACTGGAGAAAAAGTTCGGTGCCGGGGTGCCGATCAGCCTGGAGTTGCAGGAAGGACGCAACCAAGTGCAAATGGCCGTCGAGCGCAGCACAGGGGAACTGAGCGAGCAGTTGGCGGCCTTGCACCACGAGCTTTCCGGCCTGTTGCCGACGGAGCAGGTGGCGCTGTTCCTGGCACCGCGCAGTGCCGACCTGATGTCCCTGGCCGATCATCGACCTTACTTGAGCATCAGCCCCGAATACCCGTTGGATGTGGAGCGCAAACTGTCCGAGTTTGCCAGTTGGTATGAGCTGTTTCCCCGCTCGATCACCGACGATCCCCAGCGCCATGGCACGTTCAATGACGTGCATTCGCGCCTGGCGGTGATCCAGGACATGGGGTTCGACGTGCTGTACTTCCCACCGATCCACCCCATCGGTCGCAGTTTCCGCAAAGGCCCGAACAATTCCCTCACCGCCGGTCCCGACGACCCGGGCAGCCCCTATGCCATCGGCAGCGAGGAGGGCGGGCACGAGGCCATTCACCCGCAATTGGGCAGCCGCGAGGATTTCCGGCGCCTGGTGGAGGCGGCCGCGCAGCACGGCCTGGAGATTGCCCTCGACTTCGCGATCCAGTGTTCCCAGGACCACCCCTGGCTCAAGCAGCACCCGGGCTGGTTCAGCTGGCGGCCGGACGGCACGATCAAATACGCGGAAAACCCGCCGAAGAAATACCAGGACATCGTCAACGTCGATTTCTACGCGGCCGATGCGATTCCCAGCCTGTGGGTGGAACTGCGGGACATCGTGGTGGGCTGGGTCGAGGAAGGCGTGAAGATATTCCGCGTCGACAACCCTCACACCAAGCCACTGCCGTTCTGGCAATGGCTGATCGCCGATGTCCGGGCCCAATACCCCGAAGTGATGTTCCTGGCTGAAGCGTTCACCACCCCGGCCATGATGGCGCGACTGGGCAAGGTCGGTTATTCCCAGAGCTACACCTATTTCACCTGGCGCAACACCAAGGCCGAGCTGGCGACCTACTTCAGCGAGCTTAACGAATCGCCTTGGCGTGAATGCTACCGGCCGAATTTTTTCGTCAACACGCCAGACATCAACCCGGCCTTTCTCCATGAGTCGGGGCGCCCGGGCTTCTTGATCCGCGCAGCCCTGGCAACCATGGGCTCGGGTCTGTGGGGCATGTATTCGGGTTTTGAACTGTGCGAGTCGGCCCCGGTACCGGGCAAAGAGGAATACCTCGATTCGGAGAAATACGAGATTCGTCCTCGCGACTTCACCGCGCCGGGCAACATCATTGCCGAGATCGCCCAGCTCAACCGCATCCGCCGGCAGAACCCGGCGCTGCATACCCACTTGGGCCTGAAAATCTACAACGCGTGGAACGACAACATTCTCTATTTCGGCAAGCGCACCGCCGACGGCAGCAATTTCATCCTGGTGGCGGTGAGCCTTGATCCGCACAACCCGCAGGAAGCCAGTTTCGAATTGCCGCTGTGGGAGATGGGCCTGCCCGACGACGCCCAGACCCAGGGCGAGGACCTGATGAACGGACACCGCTGGACCTGGTACGGCAAGTACCAGTTCATGCGCATTGATCCGGCGTACCAGCCGTTCGGGATTTGGCGGATCAGCGTGGCGTAACGCGCACTCCCACAGGCGCTGCCTAGGAGCTGTGTAGGAGCTGTCGAGTGCAACGAGGCTGCGATCTTTCCCCAAACACTTGAATCCCAAGCGAAAGATCAAAAGATCGCAGGCTTCGCCAGCTCCTACAGGGGGATAAAGCCCTCCGCCACAAAAAGACCTCTCAAGCCTTGTATCCGCGGCTTTAATGACTTATCAGGAGTTGCAAATGGCGAAGAAACCCCGGTCTGCCACCTTCATCAAGGATCCGCTCTGGTACAAGGATGCGGTGATCTACCAGGTCCACGTTAAATCCTATTTCGACTCCAATAACGACGGGATCGGCGATTTCCCCGGCCTGATCGAGAAACTCGACTACATCGCCGACCTGGGCGTCAATACCATCTGGTTGCTGCCGTTCTATCCTTCCCCCCGGCGCGACGACGGTTATGACATCGCCGAATACCGTGGCATCAGCCCCGACTACGGCACCATGGCCGATGCGCGGCGGTTCATCGCCGAAGCCCACAAGCGCAACCTGCGGGTGATCACCGAGCTGGTCATCAACCACACGTCGGACCAGCACCCCTGGTTCCAGCGCGCGCGCAAGGCCAAGCCGGGTTCGAAGGCGCGGGACTTCTATGTCTGGTCCGATGACGACCACAAGTACGACGGCACGCGGATCATCTTCCTCGACACCGAAAAGTCCAACTGGACCTGGGACCCGGTGGCGGGCCAGTACTTCTGGCACCGCTTCTACTCTCACCAGCCCGACCTCAACTTCGATAACCCGCAGGTCATCAAGGCCGTGTTGTCGGTGATGCGCTACTGGCTGGACATGGGCATCGACGGCCTGCGCCTGGACGCCATCCCGTACCTGATCGAGCGCGACGGCACCAACAACGAAAACCTGCCCGAGACCCATGACGTCCTGAAGCTGATCCGTGCCGAAATCGACGCCAACTATCCTGACCGCATGCTGCTGGCCGAAGCCAACCAGTGGCCGGAAGATACCCAGTTGTACTTCGGTGATGTCGATGCCCAAGGGATGAACGGTGACGAATGCCACATGGCGTTCCACTTCCCGCTGATGCCGCGCATGTACATGGCCTTGGCCCAGGAAGATCGTTTCCCGATCACCGACATCCTGCGCCAGACCCCGGAAATTCCCGCTAACTGCCAATGGGCGATTTTCCTGCGCAACCACGATGAACTGACCCTGGAGATGGTCACCGACAAGGAGCGCGACTATCTGTGGAACTACTACGCGGCCGACCGTCGGGCGCGCATCAACTTGGGGATTCGCCGACGCCTGGCGCCGCTGGTGGAGCGCGACCGTCGTCGCGTGGAGTTGCTCAACAGTCTGCTGTTGTCGATGCCCGGCACACCGACGTTGTACTACGGTGATGAAATCGGCATGGGCGACAACATCTACCTGGGCGACCGCGATGGCGTGCGTACGCCGATGCAATGGTCCATCGACCGCAACGGCGGTTTCTCCCGCGCCGACCCGGCCAGCCTGGTACTGCCGCCGATCATGGACCCGCAATACGGTTACCAGTCGGTGAACGTCGAGACCCAGGCCGGCGATCCACACTCGCTGCTCAACTGGACCCGACGGATGCTGGCGGTGCGCAAGCAGTCCAAGGCCTTTGGTCGGGGCACGCTGAAAATGCTTTCGCCCAGCAACCGCCGGATCCTGGCCTACACCCGCGAATACACCGGCCCCGACGGCAAGCACGAAATCATCCTGTGCGTGGCCAACGTGTCCCGCAGCGCCCAGGCCGCCGAGTTGGACCTGTCGGTCTACGCCGGCATGGTTCCGGTGGAGATGCTCGGTGGCAACGCGTTCCCACCCATTGGCCAGTTGAATTTCCTGTTGACCCTGGCGCCGTACGGTTTCTATTGGTTCGTCCTGGCGGCGGAAAACCAGATGCCGAGCTGGCACGTGGAACCGGCCCAGAGCCTGCCGGACTTCACCACCCTGGTGCTGAAAAAACGCCTGGAAGAATTGCTCGAAGCGCCGTCGCGCACCACGCTGGAGCAAACCATCCTGCCGAACTGGTTGCAGAACCGGCGTTGGTTCGCCGGCAAGGACAGTGCGATCGAGAAGGTCGACATTGTCTATGGTGTGCGCTTCGGCGATCCGCAGCGCCCCGTGCTACTCAGTGAAATCGATGTCACCAGTGGCGGCCAGACCCTGCGTTATCAGTTGCCGTTCGGCTTGCTCGCCGAAGACCAGGTCGGTGCGGCATTGCCGCAGCAACTGGCCTTGTCGCGGGTACGTCGGGGGCGTCAGGTGGGCTTGATCACCGATGCATTCAGCCTGGAAAGCTTCGTGCGCGCCGTGCTGCACAGCATGCAGACCGCCACGGTGCTGCCTCTTGCCGAAGGTGAGTTGCGCTTCGAACCGACCGAAGGTCTGGCTGCGTTGAACCTGGGCGACGAGCCGGAGGTACGCTACCTGTCCGCTGAACAGTCCAACAGTTCGGTGGTGGTGGGGGCAAGTCTGGTACTCAAGCTGATCCGCAAGGTGGCCTCGGGCGTGCACCCGGAACTGGAAATGAGCGCCTACCTGACCGCCGCGGGTTTCAGCAATATTTCACCGCTGCTGGGTTCGGTGGTTCGCCGCGATGCCGATGGCGAAGATGCGTTGCTGATGATCGCCCAGGGCTACCTGAGCAATCAGGGCGACGCCTGGGAATGGACCCAGAACAACCTCGAACGGGCCTTGCGCGATGAGTTGGCGGACGCCGTGTCCGAGCAGGAGCAGCATTACAACGCCTTGGGCGAACTGAAGGATTTCGCCGGCATGCTCGGCCAGCGCCTGGGGGAAATGCACCAGGTACTGGCCCAGGCCACCGACGATCCGGATTTCGCGCCGCAGCCCACCAACGCCAAGGACGCCCAGGCCATCGGCAAGGACGTGGCCGGCCAGGTGGAAAACGCCTTGCGTCTGCTCAAGCAGAGCCAGGGCCAATTGAACCCCGCGGACCAGGCCATGGTCGCACGCTTGTTGGAGCACAAGAAAACCGTCCTGGCCCATGTCCAGGCGTTGGCCGGCAAGGCCGTCGGTGGCTTGCGTATCCGCGTCCATGGCGACCTGCATCTGGGCCAAGTGTTGGTGATCAAGGGCGACGCCTACCTGATCGATTTCGAAGGTGAGCCGGCGCGGCCATTGCATGAACGACGGGGCAAGCACAGCCCGTACAAGGACGTCAGCGGCGTGTTGCGTTCCTTCGATTATGCGGCGGCCATGGCGATCCACTTGAATACCGTCGACAGCACGGCCGATGCCGATGCGGCGCGGCAACGGGTCGCCGAGCGTTATTTGAAAGAGGCCCGCCAGGCATTTGTCGAGGCATATCGGCTGGCGGCAGCTAGTCTTGCCCATGAGTGGAAGGATGCTGAAGGCGAAGACGCCGCGCTGGCGTTGTTCGGCCTGGAGAAGGCGGCCTATGAAGTGGCCTATGAAGCCGAGAATCGCCCCGCCTGGCTGCCCGTGCCGTTGCACGGTCTGGTCGGGTTGTTGAGTGGGCTACAACCCTTTTCCGACTTAGCCGGACCGATTTAGTGGAGAGAATCATGAGTGTCTCGAATAAAGAACCCCAGGGTCAGGCCAAGGAGTCCTTGCTGCCGGCCCCCCATGACATCGATGCGCTGGTGCGCGCCGAACATCACGATCCGTTTTCCATCCTGGGCCCCCATGACGACGGCGCCGGCGGCCAGTTCATTCGCGCCTACCTGCCTGGGGCGTTGAGTGTGCATGTGCTGGCCCGGGAGGGCGGCGAAGAATTGGGGGAACTGCAACCCACCGAAACCCCGGGATTGTTCGTCGGCCATTTCGATCGCGCCCAAGCGTACTTGCTGCGCACCCGTTGGGCCGGCGGCGAGCAGGTTGCCGAAGACCCGTACAGCTTCGGCCCACTGCTGGGGGAGATGGACCTCTACCTGTTCGCCGAGGGCAATCACCGCGACCTCAGTGCCTGCCTGGGTGCGCAACTGAAGACAGTTGATGGCGTCGACGGTGTTCGCTTCGCGGTCTGGGCGCCGAATGCACGACGGGTATCTGTGGTGGGGGACTTCAACGTCTGGGACGGGCGCCGGCATCCGATGCGCATTCGTTATCCATCCGGCGTGTGGGAGTTGTTCATCCCGCGGCTGGGGGCGGGGGAGGCCTACAAATATGAAATCCTCGGCGCCCACGGCATCCTGCCCCTCAAGGCCGACCCGGTGGCGCTGGCCACGCAAATGCCGCCTGACACGGCGTCGAAAGTCGCCTCGCCCTTGAAAATCGAGTGGCAGGACGACGAGTGGATGCAGAGTCGTCGCGAACGCCAGCTACCGGGCGCGCCATTGTCGATCTATGAGTTGCATGCCGGCTCCTGGCAGTGCGAAATCGACGAAGCGGGCGAGGTGGCCCGGCAATACAACTGGCACGAAATGGCCGAGCGGCTGATTCCGTATGTCAGGGATTTGGGCTTCACTCACATCGAGCTGATGCCGATCATGGAACACCCGTTCGGCGGCTCCTGGGGCTATCAGCCGCTGTCGCAATTCGCGCCAACGGCACGCTTCGGATCGCCCGACGATTTCGCCGCGTTCGTCAACGCCTGCCACCAGGCCAATATCGGCGTCATCCTCGACTGGGTGCCGGCGCATTTCCCCACCGACACCCACGGCCTGGCCCAGTTCGATGGCACCGCGCTGTACGAATACGGCAACCCGCTGGAGGGTTTCCATCAGGATTGGGACACGCTGATCTACAACCTCGGCCGCACCGAAGTGCACGGCTTCATGCTGGCTTCGGCGTTGCACTGGCTCAAGCATTTCCACGTCGATGGCCTGCGGGTGGATGCCGTGGCCTCGATGTTGTACCGCGACTATTCGCGCAAGGCCGGCGAGTGGGTGCCCAACCGTCACGGCGGTCGGGAAAACCTCGAAGCCATCGATTTCCTGCGGCACCTCAACGATGTGGTGGCACTGGAAACCCCCGGTGCGCTGGTTATCGCCGAAGAGTCCACCGCGTGGCCGGGGGTCAGCCAGAGTACCCAGCAGGGCGGCCTGGGTTTTGCCTACAAGTGGAACATGGGCTGGATGCACGATTCGCTGCACTACATCCAGCAAGACCCGGTGTACCGCGCCCATCACCATAACGAACTGAGCTTCGGCCTGGTGTATGCCTGGTCCGAGCGCTTCGTGCTGCCGATTTCCCACGACGAAGTGGTTCATGGCAAACGCTCGCTGATCGACAAGATGCCCGGTGACCGCTGGCAGAAATTCGCCAACCTGAGGGCCTACCTCAGCTTCATGTGGGGCCATCCCGGCAAGAAGCTGTTGTTCATGGGGTGTGAGTTCGGCCAGTGGCGCGAGTGGAACCACGACCAGCAGTTGGATTGGTACCTGCTGCAATACCCTGAGCACCGGGGTGTGCAGAAGTTGGTGAGTGATCTGAACCGGCTGTACCGCGAAGAGCCGGCGCTGCATGACCAGGATGACGCGCCGCAGGGCTTCCAGTGGCTGATTGGCGACGATGCGCTCAACAGCGTCTACGCCTGGTTGCGCTGGAGCAAGGAGGGTAAGCCGGTGCTGGTGGTCGCCAACTTCACCCCGGTGCCGCGCGAGGCCTACCGGGTCGGCGTGCCGTTTGCCGGACGTTGGGTGGAATTGCTCAACAGCGACGCCGACACCTACGCCGGTTCCAACTACGGCAACGGCGGCGGCGCCTTCACCGAAGCAGTGCCCAGCCATGGCCAGGCCCTGTCGCTGGAACTGAACCTGCCGCCGTTGGCGGTGTTGATCATGCGGCCGGAGGGGTAGGGTTTACATAGAGGACAACAGTGGCGGTCATCGAATCAAAGATCACCACAGTTCCAATGTGGGAGCGGGCTTGTTCGCGAAGAGGGCCTGACAGTCAGCATCGATGTTGACCGTCAGACCGCTTTCGCGAGCAAGCCCGCTCCCACATGGATGTGCTCACCTGAAGGAATTTTGTGATTCCTTCAGCGAACCAGGCACGGCTGCTTGTTGTTGAACGTCCAGCCCGGAATCAGGAACTGCATCGCTACCGCATCGTTCCGCGCCCCCAGGCCCATGCCTTTGTACAACTCATGGGCCTTGGCCAGTTGGTCGGTGTCCAGCTCGATCCCCAACCCCGGTTTTTTCGGCACCTGTACGCAACCGCCCTGAATCTGCAAGGGCGTCTTGGTCAGTCGCTGGCCGTCCTGCCAGATCCAGTGGGTGTCGATGGCGGTGATGTCGCCGGGTGCCGCGGCGGCCACGTGGGTGAACATCGCCAGGGAAATGTCGAAGTGGTTGTTGGAGTGCGAGCCCCAGGTCAGGCCCCACTCATTGCACATCTGTGCCACCCGCACGGAACCCTGCATGGTCCAGAAGTGCGGGTCGGCCAGGGGAATGTCCACGGACTGCAAGGTGATGGCGTGCCCCATCTCGCGCCAGTCGGTGGCGATCATGTTGGTCGCAGTCTTGAGGCCCGTGGCGCGGCGGAACTCGGCCATGACCTCGCGCCCCGAATAGCCGTTCTCGGCACCGCAAGGGTCTTCGGCATAGGCCAGCACTTTGTGTTGGTCGCGGCACAAACGGATCGCTTCCTTGAGTGACCAGGCGCCGTTCGGGTCCAGGGTGATGCGGGCCTGGGGAAAACGTTCGGCCAATGCCGTGACCGCTTCGATTTCTGCGTCGCCTTGGAGCACGCCGCCCTTGAGCTTGAAGTCCTGGAAGCCATAGCGGGCCTGGGCCGCTTCGGCCAGGCGGACCACGGCGTCGGCGTCCAGGGCCTTTTCGTGGCGCACGCGGAACCAGTCGTTGTCGGCGTCCGGTTCGCTGCGATAGGCCAGGTCGGTCTGCTGGCGATCACCGACGTAAAACAGGTAGCCGAGCATCTTCACTTCGTCGCGCTGCTGGCCTTCGCCGAGCAGGGCGGCGACCGGTACGTCCAGGTGTTGGCCGAGTAGATCCAGCAACGCCGCTTCCAGGCCAGTGACCGCGTGGATGGTGATGCGCAGGTCGAAGGTCTGCAGGCCACGACCGCCGGCATCGCGGTCGGCGAAGGCGTGGCGCACCGTGTTGAGGATCTTCTGGTACGTGCCGATGGGGCTGCCGACCACCAGCGAGCGAGCGTCTTCGAGCGTCTGGCGAATGCGCTCGCCGCCGGGCACTTCGCCCACGCCGGTGTGGCCGGCGTTGTCCTTGAGAATGACGATGTTGCGGGTGAAGAACGGACCATGGGCGCCGCTGAGGTTCAGCAGCATGCCGTCATGGCCGGCCACGGGCACGACCTGCATGCTGGTGATGATCGGGGCTTTGCTGGTTTCTGGAATGCTCATCTGTACTTATCCTTGGACAATCGCATGATCAGACGTGGCTGGCGGCCGGATCGACCGGTGTTGTTGTCACGGCTTTGGGCTTGGGCGTGTTGCGTGCGGCAAACACGATGATCGCGGCAATTATCGAGGTGGCCGCCAAGCCGTAGAGGCCACCCTGGATCGAACCGGTGTGCTCTTCCAGCAAGCCGAAGGTGGTTGGGGCGACGAACCCGCCGAGGTTGCCCACCGAGTTGATCAGGGCAATCACCCCGGCGGCGATCCGGGCGTCCAGATAAGCCTGGGGAATCGGCCAGAACAACGACGACGCCGATTTGAAACCCAGGGCCGCGAAGCAGATGGCGACGAAGGCGAAAATCGGTCCGCCGGTGGTGGACATGAACATCCCCGCCGCGGCGATCAACAGGGCGGTGGCGACCCAGGCCTGCTGGAATTTCCACTTGGCCGACAGCGAGGCGAAGGCGTACATGCCGACGATCGACAGCAACCACGGGATCGAATTGAACAGCCCGACCTGAATGTCGCTCAGTTCGCCCATTTTCTTGATGATGCTCGGCAGCCAGAACGTGGCGGCATAGATCGTCAATTGAATGAAGAAGTAGATCAGGCAAAACAGGATGATCTGGCGGTCCTTGAGCAGCTGGCCGATGGACAGCTTGATCGGCGAGGCGGCTTCCCGTGCCCGCTGTTCATCGTCGATGGTCTTGACCAGCGCATCCTGTTCTTCACGGCTCAGCCATTTGGCGTCATGGGGCTTGGAGTCCAGCCAGAACCAGACGAAGACACACAGGCAGACGGAAAACATCCCTTCGATGAAATACATCCACTGCCAACCGTGCATGCCCAGGCCGTTGATTTGCAGTAGCAGCCCCGACAGCGGGCCGGAGATCAGCGACGCGATGGCCGAGCCGCTGAGGAAGATGGCGATGGCTTTGCCACGCTCGACGCCGGGTAGCCAGCGGGTGAAGTAGTAGATCACTCCAGGGAAGAACCCGGCTTCGGCCACGCCCAGCAAAAAGCGCAGGATATAGAAGTGGGTTTCGTTCTGGATGAAGGCCATGGCCGCCGCCACCAGGCCCCAGGTGAGCATGATGCGGGTCAGCCAGATGCGGGCGCCGATGCGTTGCAGGAGGATGTTGGACGGGACTTCGAACAGCGCATAGCCGATGAAGAACAGCCCGGCACCAAAGCCATAGGCCGCAGCACCGATACCCAGGTCGTGCTCCATGTGGGCACGCACGAAGCCGATGTTCACGCGGTCGATGTAGTTGACGATAAACATGATGACGAACAGCGGCAGGATGTGGCGCTTGACCTTGGCGATAGCCGACAGCAGCACCGGATCCGCGCCGGCATTCGCCTTGAGGCTGGATGTGTTCACTGGTTTTTCTCCCACTCGTTATTTTTATGCGGGGCATCGTGCATGTGCCGATGTTGATAGACATCATACAACCTGATTTTTTTGGATGACAAGCAGTTTTTCAGCATCGTTGGATTAGGCGAATGGCGTTTTTATGCCGTAATTGTTGGGGTTGTCCGGCTATTATGATTTTATCAAGCGTCTGTCCGGCTTGCGCGAAGCCGTTTTTTGAAAGAGTTATTTTTTCTGATATGGGCTGATCTTGAGTGTTGTCATACAAGTTGATGGCTTGACGATGAGATTTCCGGCGCCCGCCGGTGATACGATCAGTCAGCCTGTTTTCAAGGAACCCCGGCGATGCCGCAAGACACCGACGCGCCCCTGCGCAAGCGTACCCACAACCTGGCCCATGACCTGGTGACGAAGCTGAGCCAGAGCATCTTGCTGGGGCAGTTGAAACCGGGTGAGAAGCTGCCATCGGAAGGTGCCATCGTGCAGGCCCATGGTGTCAGCCGGACGGTGGTGCGCGAGGCGATTTCCAAGTTGCAGGCTTCGGGGCTGGTAGAGACCCGCCACGGCATCGGCACCTTCGTGCTGGCGCAAACCGGCGAGCCAGGGTTGCGCTTGAATGTCGACACTGCCGCGGGAGTGCGGGCGATCCTGGAGCTGCGCCTGGGCCTGGAGACCCAGGCCGTCGCCTTGGCGGCCCAGCGCCGCAGCGAACACCAGTTGCAGCAGATGCGCCAGGCGCTGGATGACTATCAGCGGTTGTCCAACAACAACGACAGCTGTGTCGAAGCCGACCGACGTTTCCATCTGCTCATCGCCGAAGCCACGGACAACGCCTGTTTTGTCGAAATCATGCAGCACCTGGGCAGTGCGATGATTCCCAGGACCCGCGTGAACGTGGCCGAGCGCGGCCAGGCCGATCTAGGCAAGCTGGCGCAGTTGGCCAACCTTGAGCACGAGGCGATCTTCAACGCGATCAAGCGCCAGGACCCGGACGCCGCCCGCGCCGCCATGTGGTTGCACCTGACCAACAGCCGTGACCGGTTTGGCGCGGGATCCTGACGGTTCATCGTTGCCTGACTCACCGCCATCGCGAGCAAGCTCGCTCCCACAGTGGAGAACACCTCGAAAAACTGTGGGAGCGAGCTTGCTCGCGATGGCGGCGGCACACCCAACATTTCCATGACTGACCCACCGCTTCCCGCAAGAAGGCGTGGGTATTTCCATGGCTCAGCCCGCTTTGGCCGGGCCGGTGGGGGCGTTTCCGGCCACGGGGGTGGGGGCGCTTTTCATCAGGGTGTCCAACGCCTGCCGGTAGTTTTTGCCCGCCAGGCTCATGCTGTTGTTATGCGTCGCCCCGGGCACCAGCAGCAGGCGCTTGGGTTCCCGGGCGGCGTTGAACAGTTGCTCACTGAAGCGTGGCGGCACGTAGCGGTCGGCGGCGCCATGGACAATCAGCAGCGGCATGTTGATCTCGCCGATCTTGTCGATGGAGTCGAACTTCTGCGACAGCAACCAGCGCACCGGCAGGGATGTATTCGCCATCGAGGTGGCGACATCGCCCAGGGAGGTGAACGTGGATTCGATCACCAGGCCCCGGACCTGGGCTTTGCCATCCTTCGCTGCCTGCTGACCGAGCTGCGCAGCGAGATCCACCGCGACGGCGCCGCCCAGGGAATGACCATAGATCAGCCGCAGGCTTGGGTCCGGTTGCAGCACTTCGAGACGTTCCCAGGCGATGCGCGCATCTTCATAGACACTCGCTTCCGATGGCAGCTCTCCCTGGCTTTTGCCAAAGCCCCGGTAATCGATGGCCAGCACCGAATAGCCCAGCGCCCGCAGTTGCTGGATACGAAACAACTGGCCGGTCAAATTCCAGCGCACACCGTGCAAATACAGGATGGCCGGCGCGTTCTTGCGTTCGGCCGGCCACCACCAGCCGTGGATATTTTCCCCGGCCTTGAAGCTTTTTGGCTTGAGGTCGAACTCCTGCACGCCGCTGGGCAGCCCACTGAACCAGCTCGCCGTCCCCGGTTCGATGCGAAAGACCAGTTCACGTTCCTTATGCTGCAACACAGCACAGCCCACCGGCAGGCCGACCACCAATGCGATCATGCACAGCCATGCCAACCAGCGGCGTTTCAGGCCAGAAAATAAGAGTGAAGACATCGACGCCATTCGCTACTGAAGCCAAAGATGCCTTGTAGCAGATTCTCCGAAAACGGCGCAGGTATTTGTGACTGTCATTCGTCTGAAGCGCGCTTGTCAGCGCTGGAAAATTCCCCACGATCAAGCCTCCATGACAGGGGGGATTACGCCTTCTCAAGCTCAACCAGTTCAACCGTCCGCTCAGTCTTGCCATACCCCACCTTCGGCACCCCCGCCAGGCGCCGATGCAGCACCTGGGTCAACGAGCAGCCAGGAGCCAGGTAGGTGTCGCCGAAATCCCCATCCAGTTGCACTGGATGAACAATCACTTCCAGCAAACCATGGTCCGGTGCTGCGGCGTGCTGCAAGTCGGTTGGCGTGCAGACATAGTCGGCCGTGGCGCCGCATAAACGACGCAGGCGGCGGTTGAGTAAGGTCTTGAAGATGCGCTTGGGTATATTCAGGTTGGCTCCCAGGTTGCGCGCCAGGCGAATGGACACATCTTGCCGCGCGGCGAAGCGCGCTACCAATGCTCCGATGGGCCAGATGTTATGTACGTGCTGATGGGAGTCGAGGTGGCTTGGGCGCACTCCGTGGTCCAGGCAACGTTGCCATTGCGCCTGCAGTTCGTCCTGTATGGCGGCGAGGTCCTTCGAGCCCAGATGCAGGCAATGGCGTGACAGGCTGAAGCTGAACTGGCCGTCCGCATCGCAAAACGCCGGGCGCGACTTTATGGCCTGGCTCAGCGGCTGCCCATGGCTGAGATTGAAATGCAGCCCGATGCGCCCTTTGAGCCGGGGCAGTCGGGCCAGTACACACGCCTGTTCGAAGCCCGGCGTATTGGCCATGATGGTGGCGGAACTGATCAGCCCTGCTTCGAAGGCTCGAACGATTGTCGCGTTTTCGCTGAAGCACAGCCCGAAGTCGTCAGCGTTGATGATCACTTGGCGGGGCATGTGAGATCTCCTGTTCCTTGGGGATAGAGGGTGAATCTGTCGCCGTGTTTTTTTGGGGCGGGTGTTTGCGAAGCCAGGGCTTAAGGCTTTTCCAGAGTCGCAAGGCGAGCCCGAGGATCAGGCCATCGGGTTGCCAGGAATAAAAACTCCAACGCCAATGTTCCAGTTGTCCGGTCATGCGTTCGTGCAATTGATGGCTGGAATTGTCGAGACTGACCCGTGACGCATCGATCCATCGCCAGTTTTCGTCCAGCCCCCAGCGAATCCACTCTTCGAGTAATACCCGGCCGCTGCCCAGGTCGGCGTGCTGCGGCAGGAATGCGAGGTTGTAGTCATACAATCGGCCTTGGTCCAGCAGGCCGAGGCGATAGCTGATGCATTCACCGTTCAGCTCCAGCATCACAACCCGTACCAGGCCTTGGGCGGCGAGGGCGGTGAAGGCATGGTTCATCCATTGCCGGCGCCTGGGGTCGGCGAAGATGCCGACACCTTCCTCGCCTTTCCAACTGGCGGCCTCGACGTCGGCCAGGGCTCGCAACAGCTGTCCGATGCTGATGGCGTCCGGCGTCACTCGACGGATTTCGGCACCGCAAGCAGCGATCCGCTTGCGCGCCCGTCGCAGCTTGTAGCGTGGATCGCCAGAGATTTCCTGATGGTCGCTTTCGCTGATCAGGTGCACCGGAACCCGGCAACTGAGTCGTCGCTCTCCGGTCGAGCTCATTGCCATCCAGGCACTCAAGACACTTTGCTCGCCGACCGGCTCCACCACTTCATTGAGTTGCAACATCGCGTGGGGCACCTGCTGACGGATCTGTATCAGCGCCTGGCCCATGCCCTCGGCGTCCAGGCGCGCCAGCAGGGCGATGCGGTCGGCCAAGGGGTAACCCAAGTGATGCAACACCCGGAACCGCAGTCCGCCGATACGCTCACGTCCCGAAACCAGGGGCAGGCATAGCGACAAGTCCTGGTCCTGCCAGCCCAGTAACACATGCAATTGCTGATCAGGCAACAGGGCAAATTCCGCCGCTTGCAGCCAGGCCAGGGTATTGAACGGGGTTGCGTCGGCCACCTGGGTTCGCAGCTGTTCATAAGCTGATACAGGAAAGTCCTCCGCGCCCAGGGAGCGACACCATTGGAACCGGATGGTCATGGACGTCAGGCCGCCGCAGTGGATGGAACCGGCTTGGCCGGTTTACGAAAAGAGTCCAGGACCGAGCCGGTGTAGAACGTGTCACGGAAGAACCGCCAGCGGCCGAACAAGCAATGCATGTGGGTGATCTGGCCGCGCTCCTGATAGTCCATGCGCAGGTGCAACTTGACGGCTGGAATGTTGCTCAGCTCGAAGACGTCGACCACTTTGTTGCAACCCTGCTCGGCCATGGCTTTCCACAGATCCAGCTGCATATCCACCGATAGCTGGGTCCCCCAGTAAGCGCGGTACAGCTCACCGCCGAACTCGAAGAACTCACCCGGTTTGACCGGGAACCAGCAGCGAAAGAAATGGCGGTCGAAATAGTCCCGTGTACTGCCCCAGATGAAAGCGACGGTGTCGCCCTTGTCGTCCAGGTACATGAGCCCGGTGTGGCCTTCGGCAGCCAGTTCGCGCATGGTCTCGACGCGGTCGCCAAAGTACGTGGCGAAGGCATCGGCATTGCTGGTGGTGATGCGTTCCCGGCGCAACGGCGTATAGGGCCTGAGGTTATTGGGCGGTATCGGGCTGACCAGATCGCGCTCCATCCACACCAGTTGTTCGTGGAAGTACACGTAGTGTCTGCACAGCTGATTTAGAACAGTGCGCAGCCCTTTTCTCCGAATGCGATCACGCAATTTTTGCAGAACGTTCATGGTGCCTCCTGGCGAGGGGCGGTTTGGGGAAAGACCCCATCGCGAGCTTGCTCGCGATGGGGGGTTAGAGCGCCATGGACATCAGGCCGGCGCAGTCGATGCAAGCGGCGGGGCCGGTTTACGAAAGGCGTCCAGTGCTGAGCCGCGGTAGAACGTGTCGCGGAAAAACCGCCAGCGACCGAACAGGCGATACACGTGGGTGATCTTGCCGCGCTCCTGGAAGCCCATGCGCAGGTGCATCTTGATCGCCGGGGTGTTTTGCAAATCGCAGACATCGACCATTGTGTCGCAGCCGCTGTCCACCATGATTTTCCACATTTCCAACTGCATGTCCGCCGACATACTGGAACCCCAGTAGGCGCGGATCATCTCGCCACCGAACTGAAAGTACTCACCCGGCTTGATCGGGAAGTTGCAGCGATAGAAATGCCGGTCGAAATAGTCTCGTGTGCTGGCCCAGGCGAAACCCACGGTGTCGCCCTGCGCATCCAGGTACATCAAACCTGTGTAGCCTTCGGCTGCCAGCTCGCGCATGGTTTCGACGCGGTCGCCGAAGTGCCGGGCAAAAGCATCGGCATTGCTGACCGTGATGAACTCCAGGCGCATCGGTGGGTAGGGCTTGAGGTTATGCGGGGGGAGTGGGGTTCGCACATCGTGCTCCAGCCACACCAGTCGGGTGTGGAAAAACACGTAGCGCCTGAACAGCTGTATGAGAACGGCGCGCAGGCCTTTTTTCTGAATGCCATCACGTAATGCTTGCAGAACGCTCATGGTGCCTCCTGACGGGTGGCGGGTTGGGGGAAAGAGGGGGCGGTCCAGCTAAGGGCAAACACGGTTTCTCCTGGCAGGAGAAAACCGATCTGCCCGGCCTCGCAGTTGAACGGGGCGCTGCGGCTTTGATTGTCAGGGCCGAAATACATCAGCTCTGCTTGCGCCTGGGGGCAGGACGCGCCGTCCAGGCTGACCTGTTGCGGGCGCGTGCTTTTGTTCACGCCCAGCAAGCTGCGTCTCGTGTCGGTGGCCATGGCCAGCACGTCGACTTCGAAGGCGTCGTTATCCAGGCGTAGCACCTGGTCGAGCCAATGCTGTTGGATGAACTGCTGGGCCAGACCCACCGGCTTGAGTTCGAAGCGCTGGCTGTCCAGCACCCGCACCATGCCTTTGGGGTACTCAGGTTCGTCGGCGAGCATGAACCAGTTGAGCATGTCCAACCAGCCGTCGGCCGAGGCATTGATGACCACGGACGTCCACCACAGGGCGGCGTAGTGGGTTTCCTGGTCGTAAGGGCTCAGGCTCGAGCCGCTGGACATGTTGGTCTGGTCCAGCAGCAAGGCCTTGTTCGGCCGGCCCTTACTGTCCAGGCCCACCAGGCCGGCTGCACGGCGCACGCTGTTGCGATAGACCCGGGTCGCCAACAGATCGCGGATCATCCATTCATGCCAGGCCAGGGCGTCGATCTGGTCGCCGTAGTTGGCCAGCAAGCGCCGCGCCCAATCGATCCCGCGCCGCTCAGCGGCGTTTTCCGCCAAAGGACCATTGGTGAACCGGGAGCTGGCCGGTATGGCAATGCGCACCCCGGCACGGGCATTGGCGGGGATGGCGCGAACCTGATTGGCCATGCTCTCGAACACCTGCTGGTAGCTGGCGAAATCCGGGTAGTTGAGGTTCGGCTCATCGGCGAAACTGAGGTAGTGGATGCCTTTGCCGCCCAAGGCGCGGGTCGCCGTGAGCCAGGCTTGCAAACCGTTGTTGCTGACGCGGTCGGCCCGCAGGTCGGCCTTGCGCGCGCTACCGGCCAGCAGGGTGATGTCCCGGGTGATGCCGAAGCGGTCCTGGTACAGGCGCCGAAACTGATTTTCATGGTCCGGTCTGTCTGCGGTGATGTCGACCAGGCTGTAGTAGCTGGCGGCCTGGGGCTTGATGGCTTCGATCACCGGGTAGGCCGATGGCGGGGGCATGACGTAGGGCAGGTAGACCCCCAGTTTCGGGGTTGTTCCCAGGACATCGCCATAGAGTTTCAGGCGCGCCTGCCCCGGGTCCTGGCGCAGCGGTTGCAAATGCCCTGTGTCTTGGGCGAACAGGTTCGCCGTGCCATCCAGCCAGAATGCCGCCTTGCCGTTGCCCTGCAATTGCAGGCGCCAGGTTTGCTCGACATTGGCGACGGGCAATGCCACTTGATCGAACTGCCCATAGGCCGGATACGGCTTGAGGTTCAACTGCACCTGTTTGCCATCGGCGACGCGCCGGGCTCGCAGGCTGCGCACGCCGCCGTGGAACTTGCCCGCCAGCACGGCCTGTTCGCCGGGGGCGACCTTGAAATACAACTCATCGCCGTCGTGGGTTTCGGCATTGAAATGCACCTTGGCCGGGGCGAACAGTGCCCGGGTATGGGCGTCGTGTTCGACGGTGTAGCGGCGGAAACTGTAGCCGGGAATTTCCAGGCGATAGCTGGCGGCCCCCGGCAGCAAAGGCCACTGCTGCTCGCCACGTTCCTCGGCGGCCTTGATCAGGCGTTCACCCACCAGGCGCCCTTGGCCGTTGAGCAGGTACAGGTGTTCTGTGTTGGCGTCGGCCTGCCAGGCGGGTACCCAGCGCACGGTCACGTAATCCGGGCGGTCGGTCTGCAAGTACAGGCTACCGTCGCGGATGCCGGTCCATTGCATGGCCGCGCCATGGGCCAACAAGGCCAGGCTCCAGAGGCACAGGCCTGCGGCCATTTTCCATCCATGCCGTACTGGCCCCATCGCGAGCAAGCTCGCTCCCACAGTTGATTTGTGGTGGTCGCGGATAGTGTGTTCGGCACCAGGTTTTTGTGGGAGCGGGCTTGCTCGCGAAGAGGGCGGCACATCCACCATTGACGCAAGCTGACTCGGCGCTTTCACAAGGGCATCACCATCCCCTGTGGGAGCGAGCTTGCTCGCGATGGCGGCTTGGCGGGCAACCCTGCTCATGCCGACTTCCCCAGCAGCATCTGGCGCATCGGCAGCAGGTCGCTGGGCAGGATGATCAGTGTCTGCCACGGCGCCACGCCGCTGAGGCGGCAGTACATCGCCAGCAGCGCCAGGGTCACGCCCAGGTAGGCGATTGACGACGCGGCGGCAGCGCCGACGATGCCGTAGCGGGGAATCAGGATCAGGTTCAGCGCCAGGTTCAACAGCGCGCCCACGCCCATCAGCAGCGACACCGTGCCGGGTCGGTCCTTGCCCAGCAGATCCAGGCGCAGGATGCTCGCATAGCACAGTCCGAACAGTCCCGGCAGCAACGCCAGCAAGGCCGGATAGGCCGGTTGATAGGCGATACCGAACAAGGTGACGATCAGCCACTCGCCGATCAGCGCCATGGTCAGGCAGGCGCCAAGCATCACCGTCGCGGTCAGGCGCAAGGCCAGCGGGGTCAGGCGCTGCATGTCGCTGTCCTGTTGCAGCAGGCGTTTCATCAGTGGTGTGGTGACGGCTTCCGGCACGATCAGCAGCAGCTCGGCGGCGGCGCTGGCCATGGCGTAGTGACCCAGGGCCGTGCTGCCCAGCAGGGCACCGATGAACAGGAAGTCCGAGCGCAGCAGCACTTGCTGGAACAGCAGGTCCGGATGGCTGCGGGCGCCGTAGCGCAACAGTTCGTTCTGACGGCTGCGATCCCAGCGCAGGGTGACCACATGATCGCGGCGCAACCACACCCAACCGGCCAGCACCACCAAGCTCAGGCCCGCCAGCCAACTGATCAGCGCCGCTTCCAGCGCCGTGTCTTTCCACATCCAGAAAAGCGCGATAAACAACAGCAGGGGCGCCAGGGATTCCAGCAGGCGCAAGGCATTGAAGGCGCCCACGCCACCGGAAGCGTTGTGCAACGTCAGCAGGCCACTCTTGAGCACGGTCAGCGGCACGGCCAGCAACAGCAGCCAGGCGAGCAATCCCAGTTGCGTGGTGATGTCCAGTTCACCGCCGAACTCGCGCACCAGCGCCACCACCAGCAAGGTCAGCAGCCCGGCCAGCAGGCAACCGAATACCAGCACCTGGCTGAGTAACAAACCCATTGAACGCTGCTGCGCCGCCTGATAACCCACGGCGGAATTCAGGCCGCCGCTGGTGGCGGCGCTGATCAGGTCCGGCAGGGTGCTGAGCAAGGCAAACAGCCCCCGTTCGCTGGGGCCGAGAATCCGCGCCAGCAGCACATTGCGCAGCAGGCGCAGGCCGATCATCGCCAGGCGCGTGCCCAGGCTCAGAGCCAGGTGCTTGAGGTAATGAGCACGGCTCATGGACGTGTCCCTCGGCGAATTCGCCAGGCCAGTAATTCGGGATGATGGGCATTGCGCTGGCTGACGCCGAAGCGCGGCAGGTTCAAGGGGTCGCCGTCGTTGCGATACAGCCCCGCCTCGGTGCCAAGGGCGAAGCTGAAGCCGTGGGCCGCCACCTGTTGGCGCACGCGGGCATCGTGATCGCCGTTGGGGTAGCAATACACCGGCAAGGGTTGCGCGCAGCCGTTTTCCAGGGCCGTCCAACTGCGCGTCAGCTCTTCGTGCAGGCGCTGGTCGTCCAGCCCGGTCAGAATCGCGTGGCTGGCACCATGGGGGCCGAAGCGGATCAGGCCGGAATCCTCGAGCATGCGCACCTGGGACCAGTCCAGGGCCTGGGGCTGGGAACCCTGCGGGCAGGCGTCGGTGAGTTCGCTCAAGATACGTGGATCGAGGCTCTTGAGGCTTTGCAGGTAATGCAGCAACGCCAGGCTGCGACGCTCGTCGTCGATGTCATCGAGCAGCACCGGCAACGGACGGCCGGCGTGCTGCAAGTGCTCGATCAACGAATGCCGGGCCACCTGGCCATGGCTGCCCCACAGGGTCTCGCCAATGCTTTCCCACCAGAAGTGCTGGCGGCTGCCGATGAAATCGGTGGACAGGAAAATGCTCGCCGGTACCTGGTATTGGCGCAGCAGCGGAAAGGCATTCATGGCGTTATCGCGCCAGCCATCGTCGAAGGTCAGGGCCACCCGCGGGCGATTCGGGACGCTTTCGGGGTCAGCCAGCAACAAGCTCATCAGCGGTACACACTCGAAATGCCGCAGCAGCCAGATCAGCAAATGTTCAAACGCGTCGGGCCCCACGCACAGCTCGTTGCGGTGGGGCAATTCGGCGGCGCGGTCGTTGTTCAGTACACGATGCAACATCAGGATCACGCCGGCGCCACGCAGGGGGTGGCGACCCAGGGACGTGTTCAGGTACAGCCAGCCGCCGGTGCGCTTGAAGACTTGTTTGATCGACATCGGCTCTTCTCCTTAGCGATTCTGCTCGGGGTTCCATTGGCTGTAGCGATGCCCCCGCAGGAACTGCCAGAGCCCGATACTCATGCCCGCCAGTGTCACCAGCACGAACGCCGCCAGACGAAAGGGCCGGGGCAAACGGTGGTCGGCATCCATCAAGCCGATCAGCGCCATGGTGTAGCCGAGCAACTGCGCCAGCAGGCTCAGGCGATAGAACGGATGGTCGTTCCACAGCCAGGCATTGCTCAGCAACAGGGGCAGCAGCAACACCGGCGCCAGGCGGCGGATCAACTTGTGACTGATCAGCCCGATGGCGTAGAGCCCATGCCGCAACGGGTTGAGCAGCTCCCGGCGTTGGGCCAGGCTCTGCAACCCGCCAACGGTGACTCGCTGGCGCCGGCGAAACTGCTTGTCGGCCTCGTCCACGCCCTGGTCGGTTACTCGGGCCCGTGGCACGTAGACGATGGACTTGCCGGCGGCCGGTGCGCAGGTGCTGAGGAAAAAATCATCGTTGACCTGGGCCGGGATCGGCTGGAACAGCACCCGACGCAAAGCCAGCAGGGCACCGTCGGCCGAGACCATGCAGCCGGCGCGGCTCTCCACCCGTCGCAACCAGCCTTCGTAGTGGCGATACAGGCTGTCGCCCAGGCTCAGCCCCTTGCCCGGCACCGGGATCTCCATGTGCCCGGCACAGGCGCCGACTTCCGGATCGCCCAGGGGCGCCAGCAGGTGGCCGAGGGTATCGGTGGCCCATTGGTTGTCGGCGTCGGTGAACACCAGGATCTCGCCGCGGCTGTGGGCGACACCGGTATTGAGGGCGGCGGCCTTGCCCTGGCGCGGCAGGTCGAGCACGGTAATGCGCGGGTCGATCACTCTGCGTGCGCACACCACCGTATCGTCGGTGGAGCCGTCGCTGGCGAGGATGATTTGCAGTGAATGGGCCCGATAGTCCTGGGCCAGCAGGGTGCGCAACTTCGCTTCGATGTGCCGCGCCTCGTTGTGGGCGGCAATGACGATGCTCACGTCCATCGGATACGCCTTGCCGTAGCGCCGCAGCGGAAACAGCGGCACCAGCAGGCTCAGCATCAAGGGATAACCGAGGTAGGCGTACACCGGCAGCAGCAGGCACGACCAATAAATGAACTCAGCCACGGGCAGGTCTCCTGACGTTCCAATGACACAGGTTGAGCAGCAAGGCGGCGCCGGTCAGGTGCAGGCGCACCCCATGCAAAGCCCACAATTGCAGTGTCAGGCATGGGGCGCGCCGGCTCTGGCGCAGGCTCAGCAGCAGAGGCGGCAGCGCAGTGACCAGCAACAGCATCAGTGCCAGGTGCAACTGCCCCTGGAGTACCGCGAGCAAGGCCAGCAGGTCCAAGCACCAGGCGCCGACGGACAGGGCCGGGAAGCGCAGCAGGCGCAGGCTTGGGCCATGGCTGCGCAGCAATTGCAGATGACTGCCCTGGCGCCACAGCTCTTTGCTCATCCACTCGCGCCAACTGCCTTCGTAGCCCCAGTGCAGGGCTACGCTTTCGTTGACCAACAGCAATTGCGCGTCGGCCTGGCGCAGGCGCAGGGAAAAATCCTTGTCTTCGCCGGTACGCAGGGTTTCGTCGAAGCCGCCGACCCGTTCGAACCAACTACGACGCATCAACAGGTTGGCGCTGGGCAGCCACTGCACCCGATGCAAGAGGCGTGACCCCGGACGTTGACTGCGGCGCTGCCAGGCTTCGGCGAACCACGGTGCCTCCCGGGGCGTGTCCAGGTCCAGGCCCAGTACATCGCCCTGGTGGCCTTCAAGCTCCAGCAACAGCTTGAGCCAGTCGGCCGGCATCTCGATGTCGGCGTCGATGAACGCCAGCCAGTCGCCGCTGGCGAGGGCGGCGCCGCGATTGCGCAGGGCGCCGATATGCACGCCCGGGACGATCAGCACCCGGGCGCCCAGCTCGTTGGCGATGCGCGGGCCGTGGTCGTCGGAGCCGTTGTCCACCACGATCAACTCGCACGCCAAGCCTGCCTGGCGGGCTGCTTCCCGGGCCGCCTGCAGGGTGCGGCCGATGTGCCGGGCCTCGTTGTACATCGGGATCACAATGCTGACGCCACTCATGGGCGAGCCTCCTGTGGCGCGGCCTGTTCGGCGTCGTAGCGCAACACGCTGGTGAGGGCGAGCATGATCCACAGCAACTTGTGGTTCGGCGCGCTGAGAAACATCAGGAACAACCCCAGCGACAGGAAACTCATGCCCAGGTGCGTCAGCAGGTCCGCCTGCGCCCAGTCGCGGCGCTGCAACCAGAGCCGACGGGCGTGCAGCAGGTTGTACAGGCCAAGGCCAAGCATGCCGACAAACATCAGCCCGCCCGGCACGCCGATTTCGCTGAAGATTTCCAGGTAGGTGTTATGGGCCCGGCGATACAGGTCACCCAGCTTGCGGTTGGCCGAGAACGCCTTGGCATAGCCGGTGGGGGCGTAGTGCAGGGGAAAGGTTCCGGGCCCTGACCCGAGTATCGGGTTCTCGCGGATCATCTGGCTGCCGACCAGGATGTACGAGGCACGGCGACCCAGGGATTCGTCCTTGTGGGCATTGACGCCGGCGCTGAGGATGCTCAACGACTGGATGCGTGCCACGTAGCCGGCGGGCATCACCGCGACCGCCAGGGGAATCAACAGTGCCAGCCCAAGCATGGCGAAGCCCAGGTGCCGCGGACGGATGCGCGGCAGCTGCGCACGATAGTGGTACAAGCCAATCACCAGGCTGAGCAACAGCACCACCAGTCCGGAGCGCGACTCGGTCTTGGTCATGCCGCCGAGCAACAGGATGAACCCTGCGCTCCAGAACAATCGGTGCAACAGGTTCGGACTGCGCAGCACCAGCCACAAGGCCAGCGGTACGGTGAACGCAATCAACAGCGCAAAGACGTTGGGGTCTTCCAGCAGGCCGGATGCGCGGCCCTGATCCTGATATTGGGCCGAGAACATCGCGAGCACGCACGTGGTGGAGACGCTCACCGTCATCAGGCGGGCGAACAGGTCCAGGTTCAGTTCGCGACCGATCAGCAGGGTGATCACGAAGAGAATCAGCCCCACCGTCAGCTCTCGCAGGTGGGTCAGGGACAGGTCCATGTTTTCCGAGAGCAACAGGCTCAGGCCATACAGCACCATGAAGCCGATCAGAGGCTTCCAGATATTGCTGCGCAAGCGTGTCGCGGGAATCTGGTGCAGGGCCAGTTGCAGCATCAAGATCAGGATCAGCGCCAGGCCAAAGAACTTGCTGCCGGAAAACGCGCTGTCCTTGAACAGGCCTTCGAATGGCACCAGCGCGGCAATGCCCAGCAAACCCCAGCCGGGCTTGCGGTACAGCACGGCGACGCCGACCAGGCCGAGCACCGCGCCCGGGGCCAGGAACGGATAAGGGCTGGCCAGCAACGCCAGGCACACCAGGCCCAGCAGGCTGATGATCGAGAGTGGGACAATCATGAGCGAGCCTCCCGTGCCGTGCGGATGTAAAGCTGCGACCAGCGTTCGGCCAGCGTGCGCAGGTCGTAGCGATCCTGTTGGGTGCGGCGTGCGTTGTCGGCGAGGATCCGCGCCAGGGGCGGTTCGCTGAACAGCGTTTCGATCTGCGCCGCCAGGTCCGCACTGTCGGCCGGTGCCGCGAGCAGGCCGTTGTGGCGGTCCTGCAACACGTCGGGAATGCCGCCGACGCCGAATGCCACCACTGGCACGCCGGCCTGCATGGCTTCGAGCAGAATCATCGGGGTGCCTTCGGTGCGCGAGCTGATCACCAGCGCGTCGAGGCGACTCCACCAGGCATTCATGTCGGTCTGGTAGCCGGGTAATTCGATGCGCGTGGGCAGCCCGGCGTCGGTGATGCGCTTGAGCAGCGCCTGGCGTTCCGGGCCGTCGCCGAGCATCACCGCGTGCAGCGACGAATGCCGCTGGCACAGGGGGATCATGGCATCGAGGAACAGGTCCGGGCCTTTCTCGCTGCTCAGCCGGCCAACATAGCCGACCCGCCAGCGTTGCTGGTCGGTGCGGTGGGCCAGTGGCGTGCTGGCCGCTGGCAGGCCGTTGGGGATCACGTCGAGTTTCTCCGCCCGCACGCTGGCCCGGCGGTGCAGCGTGGCGATGCTCTCGGCCACGCAGACCACTCGCTTGACCGAGGCGGTGCGGCACAGTTGCAGGCTCAGCCAGGTGTAGAAACGCTGCTTGGGGCTGCGCGGCGTGAAGCCATGCTGGGTGATCACCAGCGGCAGGCGCAGCAGCGTCGCCGCCGACCAGCCGAACAACAGCCCTTTGAAGTTGTGGGTGTTGATCAGCGGTCGCTCGTCCCGGCGCTGGCGCAGGTGCTGCAACAGCTCGGCCCAACTGGCGCAGTGACGGCAATCGACCCCAGCCTGGCGAAAACGCGTGATCAACGTCGGTGGCGCCGCCAGGAACAGCACCTCGTGCTGTCCGGGCGTTGCCAGGCAATGATCGAGCAGCATCCGCTCGGCCCCATAGAAGCCACCGCTGTCGAGCAGATGAATGATCGACAGGGGGCCGCTGTGGCGGGGCGGGTCGAACGGCGCGTTCAATTTCGCACCCAATGGACAAGGCTGGGCAGGCTCCAGTTGCGGTGCGGATTGACCTGCTCGGGAGACTGTTCGTTGATCACCAGCAGCACCGGCACTTCCAACTGCCGGGTGATTTGCGCTGGGTGCTTGAAGCGGTGATCGAAGAACTCACGCACATAGACCAGGGCGATCGCCAGCAACAGGCCGCTGAACATGCCGAAGACAATGATCAGCATCGGCTTGGGAAAGGCCGCAGCGGTCGGTTCGAACGGCGGGCTCAGGACCCGGGCGTTGGACAGGTCGTTGTCCAGCGAGCGCGCGGTGCTGGCTTCGGCGAAGCGCTGGGCGTAGGTGGAGAAGGCCGCATGCAAGGCATTGATCTCGGTGTCCATTTGCCGCAGCTTGCTTTGGGTTTCCTGCAACTGATGGATGCGCTCCTTGAAGGCGGCGATGCGTTCGACTTTCTGATTGATCACCGAACTGACCACCGCCAGATCGGTGGTGCGTTCCTGGATCCGGTTGTTGACCACTTTCAGGAACTGCTGGCGCGTGCGGACGATCTGTTCCCGGGCCAGCAACATCGGTTCGCTGCTGGGCTGGAAGATCGCCAGGTCATTCATGTAGCGGCTGACCTGGCTGGTCAGTTGCTCGCCCAGTTGTTTGATCTCCCGGTCCTCGAAGGCAATGTTGTCCACGGTGGTGGTGAAGGTGAACGGGAAGGTGTAGTCGTTGAACCGGGAGCTGTTCGCTGCCGCCAGGCTGGTCTTGAGGTAATCGAGCCAGCGCTGGCTTTGCAGCAGGCGATCCTGGTACAGGTTCAGGGCCTGTTCTTCGGTGTTGATGGCGTTCAGGCGGAAGGTGATTTCTTCCTTGGGATCGGACGAGCCGATGTTTTCCAGCAACCCCAGCCGAGTGCCCTCCAGGCCGTCGAGACGGGTCTGGTATTGGGCTTTCTTCTGCTCATAGAAGGTTTGCGGCAGTTCGATCGATTGCAGGTCCTGGCGGTTGCTGAGGTAGTTTTGCAGCAGCTGTGCCACGAAGCGGGTGCCCTGGGCCGGGTCGCCGAAACTGTAGACGATGGAGATGACGTTGGAGCCCGGCAGGGTCTCGATTTTCAGGTTTTCGATGGCCTCGTCGGTCAGCGTATCGAGCACCGTGTCGCGCACCGGATCGACCTCCAGCCCCAGGCCATCGCGCAGCGGGTTGATGACGTACTCGCGCAGGGGTTGGGTGACGTACTTCTTGAGCGGCTCGCTCACCCACTTGTTGAGAATGCCCGGGCTTGGGGTGTAGTCGCCCTGGTCGCGCAGAGCACTGATGGTCTGCCGGATCAACGCCGGTGAGCGCAGGATATTGCTCTCGGTTTCCATGTCCGCCAGGGACGGCGGGATGAAGGTGGCGTTTTCCTGGTTCAGCGACGTGGTGGCGTCGCCCTGGGAGAGTTTTTTCGACTGGACGATCACCTGGGCGGTGATGTCGAAGCTCTGCTTGAGCATCAACGGCAGCACCAGGGCGATCACGGCGAAGATCAGGAATACGCGCTTCACCCACTGCTTGTTGGCGAAGAAGATCCTGAAGAACTCATGCAAATAATTTTCCTTGGGATTCATGATCAATTACCTGCTGCAGAAGTGTCGGTACTGGATCTGCTGCTGTTGTCGCCTTTGCTATCGAGGCGGTAGCCCAAGCTGACGCCAACACCCTGGAACAGCACCACGTCGGCCAATTGCCGAGCCATTTCACCGGCTTTGGCCAGGCCGGTCTTGGGTACGTACAGCATGTCTTCCGGCTGCAGGTAGGCGATCTGCGAGGCGTCACCGCTCAGGGCTTTTTCCACGTCATAGTGGCGGGCTTCGACCTGGTTGCCGTTGCGGCGCATGATCACCACCGAGTCGAGCCGGGCCTTGACGTTGGTGCCACGGGCCAGGGTCAGGGCCTCGAGGACCGAGATCGGCCGGCGGATCGGGTAGGAACCAGGCTGCGCCACTTCGCCGAGGACATAGATCTCGTTGCCGGCGGTGGACTTGAGCAGTACGTCGACGGTCATGTGGCCTGGCAACTGGGCATAGCGCTCGTTGAGGAAGGTTTCCAGTTGGGTCACGGTCATGCCTTGAAGTGGCACGGAACCGATTTCCGGGAAGCTTGCGTAACCATCCCGGCCCACGATGATCTCCCGGCTCATGCCGGTGGCCGGGTGGGTCAAGGTGTTCCTGAGGTTCGTCTCGCTGGACAGCGGGCTGGTCACCAGCACCGTCAACTGATTGCGGTTGGGCTGGAACAAACTTTTCTGGTCATAGGCACGCTGGACCGCCAGGCGGGCTTCGTCGGTGGTCAGGCCGGCGACTTTCACCGAGGTGTTGGCCCCTGGCAGTTCGATGCTGCCGTCGGGCATCACCTGTTGCGTGCCGTTGAGCTGGCTGGCGGCGGTGAAGTTCAGGGCCACCTGGTCGCCCGCCTGCACCCGATAGGCCTGGGGCCCGGTGGTGCTGATGTGAAAGATCACATCCAGTACGTCCTGGGGCCGCAGGGTCTGTTCGACCTTGGGCATGTCGGTGGCCTGGGCATTGGCCGGTGCGGCCGTGAGGATCTGCACCGGCATCGAGCGGGTATCGGTGGTGCTGGAGCAACCGGCAAGCGGCAGCAACAGCAGGACAAGCATTCTGGCGTTCATCTCGTCATCCTTTTGCAGGCTTACAGGTTGTTGTAGAGCCACTTGGGCATGTAGTACTTGCGTCGGTTGAACACGCTGCCGACCACTTTCGCGCCCGCTTGGGACAGGCGCTGGCGGGCGGCCTGGGCCACTTCCCAGCGGGTGTCTTCACCGCGCACCACCAGCACCACGCCATCGACCTGGGTGCTGAGCACCAGCGTGTCGCTGGCCGAATACACCGCGTCGGCGTCGATCACCACAAAGCGGTACTGCGCCGCCAGTTGCTTGAACAGCGGGCGCAGGCGCTCGGGGCTCAGGCGTTCGGCATTGCGACCCAGGCGACCGTGGGGCAGCACGTCGAAGGGCAGGCTGGACGCCTGCACCACGCAGTCCTGCAACAGGGGCGGGGCGAGGCTGTTGAACAACAGGTCGGTGAAGCCGCGCTCCTTGTGCAACGCCAGTTGCTGGCTGAGGTTGCGCGGTGACTGGCTGGCATCCACCAGCAAGACGCGACCGTTGCTCATCTGCGCCAGCTGAGCGGCCAGTGCCATGGCGCTGGTGCTGGTACCGGTGCCGGTGTTGGCGGACGTCAAGAGCAGGGTCCGCAGGGAAGGGTCAAGCACGGTCGAGGTCAGGTTGGTCTCGCTCGGGCTTGCGATAGTCAGGATATTCGTTGAGCCGTCCATTTAACTCGCTCCGTGGCCGCTGAAAACTTTGAAGGGGGTAAGTATCAGGATCTTCAAGTCCAGCCACAGGCTTTGTTCAGCGATATAGCTGAGGTCCAATTCCACGCGCTGGTCGAAGTCGATATTGCTGCGCCCGGAGATCTGCCACAGGCCGGTCATGCCGGGGTAGATGCTCAGGCGCACAAGATGGTTGTCCTTGTAGCGATAGGCGTTGAACGAGGTCGGCCGCGGGCCCACCAGGCGCATGTCGCCGGTCACTACGTTGATCAGGTTCGGCAGTTCGTCGAGGCTGCTGCGACGCAGGAACCGGCCGATGGGCGTGATGCGCGGGTCGTTGTCGATCTTGAAATCGATGGCATCGGCACCGTGTTTGTTGAGGTGGCGCAGCGACTCCTTGAGGGCTTCGGCGTCGGCGACCATGGTGCGGAACTTGTACATGCCGAACACCCGACCGCGATAGCCGGTGCGTTTCTGTATGAACAGCACCGGGCCAGGGCTGGAAAACTTGACCAGCAGTGCCAGGCCCAGCAACAGCGGGCAGAACACCACCAGGATCGCCAGTGCGCCGAGGCCGGCCACCACCCGATTGGTGCGCGAGACTGTCCAGGGCCGGCCGCCGTCGCGACCGGTCAACCAACCACGACCCTGGCGGTGGATGGCCGCGTCCAGGCGCCTGCGGTGGTCGGGATCGACACGCTTATCGCGTCCGGGGGCATTGATCGTAATGATTTGTTCATGTCGGGTCATAGACTCCTCCGCTGAGATTGGGCCGCAAGCGGCGCGTGGGCAGGCACTAGGTAATACTCGAGGAACCACTGGATGAAGCGGCCCAGGCCGTCGTCCAGTTCGATGCCCGGCTTGAAGCCGGTGGCCCGCGCCAGGTCGCTGGCGTCGGCGCAGGTGTTGAGCACATCGCCCGCTTGCAGGGGCAGCAGTTCGACGCGGGCGGTGCGTCCCAGGTGTTTTTCCAGCAGCGCGACATAGGTGCGCAGCGCCACCGGGTGCTGCCCGCCGATGTTGTAGATCCGCCAGGGCGCGCGGCTGGTGGCCGGGCCCGGTTGTTCGTGATCCAGCAATGGCGTGACCTGGGGCGCATGTTCGATCAGGCGGGCAATGCTTTCGACGATGTCGTCGATGTAGGTGAAATCGCGCTGGTGCTCGCCGTGGTTGAACAGCTGCAGCACACGGTCTTCGGTGATGGCGCGGGCAAACTGGATCGGCGACATGTCCGGCCGGCCCCAAGGACCGTACACCGTAAAGAACCGCAAGCCGGTGCAGGGGATACCGAACAGGTGGCTGTAGCTGTGGGCCATCAGTTCATTGGATTTTTTGCTGGCCGCGTACAGCGACAGCGGATGATCGACGTTGTCTTGCACCGAATAAGGCGTGCGCGGGTTGGCGCCGTATACCGAGCTCGAGGAGGCGTAGATCAGGTGCTTGACCGGATACCGGCGGCAGCTTTCCAGGATGTTCAGGAAGCCGGTGATGTTGCTGTCGACATAGGCCTGCGGGTTTTCCAGGGAGTAGCGCACGCCGGCTTGGGCCGCGAGGTGGATCACCACGTCCGGGCGCCGGGCCTGGAACAATTCGTCGATGGCCGATGCGTCGGCCAGGTCGAGCCGCGCCAAGGGGAAGGTGCCGACCTGGTCGTTCACCCAGGCCACGCGGTCGTGCTTGAGCTGCGGGTCGTAGTAGTCGTTGAAATTGTCCAGCCCGCACACCCGATGGCCGTCGCGCAGCAGCCGCGACGTGACATGGGCGCCGATGAAACCGGCTGCGCCGGTGACCAGGATGTTCACGCTTGTGGCCCTGGTGCCGGGGTGCCGGGCACGGTGTGGCGCAGCCCGATACCGCGATACAGCAGCCCGGCGGCGGCCAGGTGTTCGGGGTTGTACAGGTTGCGCCCATCGATGATCACCCGGGCGCGCAACTTGCTGGCCAGCAGGTCGAAATCCACTACGCGAAAGTTCTTCCACTCGGTGCAGATCACCAGGGCGTCGGCGTCTTCCAGGGTGTCATCGCGGGTTGCACAGAGGTTCAGGTCCTTGCGATAGCCGTAGAGGCGGCGGCATTCGGACATGGCTTCCGGGTCATAGGCCTGGACCCGGGCACCTTCGCGCCACAGCGCTTCCATCAGGTAGCGGCTGGGGGCTTCGCGCATGTCATCGGTGTTGGGCTTGAACGCCAGGCCCCAGATGGCAATCGACTTGCCGGCCAGGCCATCCGGGAATTGCTTCGCCAGTTTCTCGAAGAGGATGTGCCGCTGGCTGTCGTTGACATCGGTGACGCTGCGCAGCAGGCGCAGCGGCATGCCGCTTTGTTCGGCGGTGTGCAGCAGGGCCCGCAGGTCCTTGGGGAAGCACGAGCCGCCGAACCCGCAGCCGGGGTAGATGAAGTGATAACCGATGCGCGGGTCCGAGCCGATGCCCTTGCGCACCGCTTCTATGTCGGCACCCAGCCGTTCGGTGAGGTTGGCCAGTTCGTTCATGAAGCTGATGCGGGTGGCGAGCATGGCATTGGCGGCGTACTTGGTCAGTTCGGCGCTGCGGTTGTCCATGAACATCAGTTTTTCGTGGTTGCGGCAAAAGGGCGCGTAGAGCTCCGTCATCTGGTCGCGGGCCAGCGGGTCGGCGGTGCCTACGATGATCCGGTCCGGGCGCATGCAATCGGCCAGGGCGCTGCCTTCCTTGAGAAATTCGGGGTTGGACACCACGCGCACGTTCAGCTGTTTCAAGCCACGCCGGGCCAACGTCTGGCGGGCGCACTCGGCCACCTTGTCGGCGGTGCCCACCGGCACCGTGGACTTGATGACCAGGGTGCGGTCGCTGTCCATGAAGTCGGCGATCTGCCGGGTGACGGCCAGCACATGGCTCAGGTCAGCCGAGCCGTCTTCATCGGCGGGGGTGCCGACGGCGATGAAAATCAGCTCGCCGTGATTGACCGCGTCGCTGGCCTGGGAACTGAACGACAGGCGTCCGGCCTTGATGTTGTCTTCGAGCAGATTGGACAGCCCCGGCTCGCTGATGGTGGGTACGGCCTGTTGCAGTTGCCGGATCTTGTTCGGGTCGATGTCGATGCACAAAACGCGGTGTCCGACGTCGGCCATTGCGGCCGCCTGGATCAACCCGACATACCCCGTACCAAATACGCTCACGTCCATTTTTGGCGCGCCTCGCAGACCGAATGATGTAACTCGGATGAAACTGTTTAGAGGGGTATAGCGCAGCTTCAGAAAAGCGTGTCAGCAAAATGACAGTTGTCAGTGTTGGCAATTCAAGTGAAATCGGGCCTTTTGATATCAAGTCATTGACTGATCTAGCAAAGTGGCTGTTTTACTGGGCGTAGCAGGCATTTGACAAAGCGATAAACGGTCGTTATCCATAGATTTTTATATTTTGTTACCTGCTTTCGTGTCGTTTTTGGGGCAACTTTTTTTTGACGCGTGGTCGAGGGAGAGGTTTCTTGCGCTTTGAAAATCGGCTGCTAACGTGCAGGAACGAAGTGCTTTTGACACTGCGATCCGGTCGAGGAAAACATGGCCCGCTACCTCAAGGAATTGCTGCTGTTTTTGTACCTGCTCAAGGGGTACGCCTATTACCTCGACCGTCTCGATGCGTTGGGCCTGGGCTTGGCAACCTTGCTGTTCGGCGCCATGTTCGTGCTGTTGATGGTGGCGCTGTGGATGTGCGCCTACATACGCCAGACGATGGTCAGGCATGTGTTTGCCTTGGCGCTGTTCGTTTCAGCGGTTTTTTTCGAGGTGTACACCCAGGTCACGGACAGTTACCTGACCTACAGCCAGTTCGTCTCGCTGGTGTATTCGGGAGGGTTCATCCAGGAAGCGGCCTATCAGTATCGCCAGGTGATCATCAACGCGGCGATCGGCGGCTTGTTGCTGTTGTTCGGCATCGCCCTCAAGCCTCGGCGAGCGCTGCGAGTGCCCGGTTATCTGCCGGTGCTCGCGCCCGTACTGGGCGTGGTGTTGCTCAGTGGCGTGCTGTTCGTGCGGGCGGGCGAGGGCGCGCGCGGCCTGCCGGTGATGTACACGCCGTTGGCCTATTTGAATCTCTTCGCCTACGAGTCCTTGCACAACACCATCGGCCCCCGGGAACCGGTCACCCTGGCGCGGCGATCGTCTTTGATCGAGCAGGACATCGTGCTGATCATCGATGAAAGCATTGGCGGCAATTACCTCGATATCAACACGCCGTCTGGCGTGCACAGCGGCCTGAAGACACCGCCCGTGGGCGTGGATATTTTCAATTTCGGCTACGCGGCTTCCATCGCCAATTGCAGCGCCGACACCAATGTCACCTTGCGCTACGGCGGTACTCGCGCCGACTACATGCGCATCAACAGCACCCGGCCGTCGATCTGGCAGTACGCCAAGCAGGCCGGCTTGCGCACCGTCTACATCGATGCCCAGCGCACTGGCGGCAATCTGCAGAACCTGATGACCGACCTGGAAAAACAGGACATCGACGAATTCGTCCAATTCGACCAGGCCAGCGTGCGTGACCGCGACATGGCGGCGGCGGCGAAGTTGATCGAGCTGTTGGGCGACCACCAGGCCGAACTGGTGGTGATCAACAAGGTGGGGGCGCATTTTCCAGTGCACGACAAATACCCCGACAACTTCATGAACTACCGCCCGGCCTTGCCGCGCGGGCAGTTCCAGGAAGTGGCCGACACCGGCAGGCGCGACGGTTTCAATGGCCAGCAAGATGACTGGCTGCTGTACCGCAACGCCTACCAGAACACCTTGCTGTGGAATGTCGGCGAGTTCTTCAAGCGAATCTTCCAGCAGGCCGATTTGAGCCATGCCGTGTTGATCTATACCTCCGACCACGGCCAGGATCTGCACGAGCGCGGCAATCCCGGGCTTAACACCCATTGCGGCGGCGACCCGGTGGCCGAAGAAGGCTTGGTGCCGTTGGTGGTGATCCAGGGCAGCCAATTGCAGACCCTCGATTGGCGCAGCGCCTGGGCCCGGAACAAGGACCGCTCCAGCCACTACAACATCTTCCCGACGCTGTTGCAGTTGATGGGCTACGACCCGGTCGGGGTCGAATCGGCCTATGGAAAATCCCTGAACCAGCCGACCGATGACGACTTCACCTTCAACTACCGCTTCAACGCGCGGCTGGGGGCGAAACCGGCGTGGAAACATATCGACCTGGACAACATCGTGACACCGCATTCCGGCCAGGTTGAAATGGCGGTGGGGCATTGACTCTATAGGCTGAGCTCCTTGGGAGTGGGGCATGCTCGTATGAGGCCGGCACATCCAACATCTTCATTGACTATGACGCCGCCTTCGCGAGCAAGCTCGCTTGTATGGTAGGACTTGAAGGGAGGAGGAGGGACAAAGCTCGATTCTGACTGTTAGCCGCAGTACAGACCGTGGGAGATTTCACCCCTCCTCCTTTCACCCAAGCGCCGATAAAGAATGCATCTGGCCTAGACCGACGATAGGAACAAGCCTGCGCCTCTGGGTGAACCCTTCAAGTGTTCAAACCTTAGCCCGGAGGATTTTCAATGGCAATGCCGGTTTCTGTCGCAAAGCCGATCGTGGGTGTTGATGTCGCCAAAGATGAGTTGGTGATTTATCACGCAGAAACAGATCGACTGGAAGCGATCCCCAACACCAAGGCAGCG
>NZ_FMUZ01000016.1:0-130322 GCF_900101575.1 Pseudomonas sp. NFACC37-1
TTCCCTGATTTCGCCAGCCGCGAAACCGTTGATACACCGTTGACCATGGACCGAAGCGCTCCGGCATGTCTCGCCACGCAGCACCTGAGCAAAGCACCCAGAGCACACCATCGAGCATCAGGCGGTCGCTCAGGCGCGGCCGCCCTCGGCCATGAGTTTCGATGAAGAGGTCGGAGACCACACCCCAGGCCTCATCCGAGAGTTCGTAACGCTTTGCCATCACAGAATTCCTTTCCGTCGATGGCGGAGGACTCTACAAAATCTCAGCGTTTGAGGGGCGGCAATTGGGTTTCTCGGGATTTCGTACAGAACCTAGGAGGCCCCTCGTACGGACCCCAAGCGCCTTGGAAATATACCTCGGTAGAATTTTTACCTTTGATCGATATAGGACCTATCTCGTATGAGCCAGGCCCCAATTGTTTGTGAGGTCCTAAATAAGTATTCGCATCGCACATATGACTTATCCATGTCGGCTTGTCCGTAACTGAATGGCTCCCCGCTGCTATGGGGTGCTGTTGTGTACGAAGAAGGTTTGCGTATTTTTTCGGCGAGGGTGCGGTATATATCTACCGCCAAATCGGTATTTATTGACGGTTGCTGAGAATTCCAGTGCAGGGTAATAAGAAAGAAAAAGCCAGAACCACCTCATCAGTGGTTCTGGCCTTTCTGTCCGCTTGGTTTCAACGCACCTGCACAACCACCTTACCCACCGCCTTGCGTTGGCCAAGATCATTGATGGCTTGTGCCGCGTTGCTCAGCGGGTACACCTGCGACACCAGCGGCTTGAGCTTGCCCTCGGCGAACCAGCCGAACAATTGCTGGAAGTTGGCGGCGTTGTCCTGGGGGTGGCGTTGGGCGAAGGAGCCCCAGAATACGCCCACCACGGCGGCGCCCTTGAGCAGGGCCAGGTTCACCGGCAGTTCGGGAATGCGCCCGCTGGCAAAGCCCACCACCAGCAGCCGGCCGTTCCAGGCGATGGCGCGGATGGCCTGGTCGAACAGGTCGCCACCCACCGGGTCGTAGATCACATCGGCGCCTTGGCCGTCGGTGAGGCGCTTGATTTCATCCTTCAGGCTGGTTTCGCTGTAGTTGATCAGTTCGTCGGCGCCGGCTGCCTTGGCCACGGCAAGTTTTTCCGCGCTGCTGGCGGCGGCGATGACCCGGGCGCCCATGGCCTTGCCGATTTCCACGGCCGCCAGGCCAACGCCACCGGAGGCACCGAGCACCAGCAAGGTTTCTCCGGGTTGGAGGTTGGCCCGTTGCTTGAGGGCGTGCATCGAGGTGCCATACGTCATGCTGAAGGCGGCGGCGGTGTTGAAGTCCATGGACGCGGGAATCGGCAACACGTTGTAGCCCGGCACCGCCACTTGTTCGGCAAAGCTGCCCCAGCCGGTCAGCGCCATCACCCGGTCGCCGACCTTCAAGTGGCTGACCTTCTCACCCACCTCGCTGACCACGCCCGCCGCTTCGCCACCGGGGGAAAACGGGAAGGGGGGCTTGAATTGATATTTGCCCTCGATGATCAGCGTGTCAGGGAAATTCACCCCGGCGGCGTGCACGTCCAGCAGCACTTCGTTCTTCTTGGCGACGGGGCTGGCGACGTCTTCCAGCACCAGCGATTCGGCGGGGCCGAATTCTTTGCACAGCACGGCTTTCATCAGGGCTATTCCTTTGGGAGTGATGGCCGATAAGTGTAGGTGTGAGAGACAACGGGTCAACGAGCATGCCCCGCCCTGATAGCCGGCCATAAGCTTGTGCTTGAACGGTGGGGCGGTATGCTGGGCCGCAAACCGGATGAGGAGTCAATTGTGAAAGCGCGGATCATGTTGATGCTGGCCCTGTCGTTGCCTGTGGCGGCAATGGCCGAAGAGGCCAAGGAAGCGAAAGAGGGCGAGGCACCGAAAGTCAGTTACATCACCCTCAGCCCGCCATTCGTGGGCAACTATGGCTTGGATGGCACGGCGAAGCTGAAGGTCTACAAGGCCGATGTGGCCCTGCGCGTGACCGGTGACGCCGCCGCTGCGGCGGTCAAGGCCAACGAGCCGCTGATTCGTAACCAATTGGTGGCGTTGTTCGCCCAGCAGACCACCGAGACGATGAACAACCTCGAAGCCAAGGAAAAGCTGCGCCAGGAAGCCTTGAAGCAGACCCAGCAGGTCATGAACGACGAGACCGGCAAGCCGATGGTGGACGATCTGTTGTTCAACAACCTGATCATTCAATAAGCGCCGGCACCCAGCCTCGGGCAGGGCCTGGGTTTCCAGGGCCTGCCCGAGGCTTTTCTATCAAGAGGCCAGGCTTTTACGGAACCGCCCCAGGGCGATAGCGAAGAACGACAGCCCGATGGCCGCCAGTGCCAACAAGTCCGGCCAGACCACGCCAACCCCTGCGTCACGGAACAGGATCGCCGCGCTGAGGCTGACGAAATGGGTCGACGGCGAGCCTTGCATCACCCATTGCAACCATTGCGGCATGCTGTCCAGCGGAGTGCTGCCGCCAGACAACAGCAGCATCGGGATGATCACCGGGATCGACAGCAAGCCGAACTGCGGCGTCGAGCGCGCCAGGGTGGCGAGAAAGATACCCAGGGCGGTACTGGCGAACAGGTAGAGCGCCGTCACCAGCAGGAACAGCAGCATGGAGCCGGCGAGCGGCACGCCCAGGGCGAACTTGACGATGATTTCCAGCGACGCCCAGGTGCACAGCACGACCACCAGCATGTTGCTCCAGATTTTCGCCAGCATGATTTCCAGGGCCGTCAGTGGCAGCACCAACAGATGATCGAGGGTGCCGTGCTCGCGCTCGCGCAGCAGTGCGGTTCCCGTCAGGATGATGGCCAGGATTGTGATGTTGTTGACGATCTGGATCACCGCCAGAAACCATCCCCCCTCAAGGTTGGTGTTGAACAGCGCACGGGTGGTCAGCCTGATGGGCGTTTGCTCGCTCGCTTGCGCCTGGCCGCTGTAGGTCAGCAACTGTTGGAAAATCCGTCCGATGTAGCCGGCCCCCATGAACGCCTGGCTCATGGCCGTGGCATCGACGTTCAGTTGTAACGCCGGTTCGCGTCCGGCAAGCAGGTCGGCCTGGAAGTTGGCGGGCACGTTGATCACGAAGGTGTAGCGGCCACTGTCCATGACCTTGTCCAGTTCGGCATAGGGCAGCGCCATCGGGGTCTGGAACTCCGGTGGTTGCAGGGCCTGGGCCAGTTGGCGCGAGAGGAGGCTCTGGTCTTCATCCACCACCGCCACGCTGGCGTTGTGAACGCCAATCACCGAGCCTGCGGCCGGCATATAGATCGCCACGGTGAAGGCGTAAGCCAAAAACAGCAGCAGGACCGAGTCGTACCGCAAGCTGGTCAGTTCCTTGAGGCCCAGGCGCCAGATGTGTGAAAGGGTGCGCATCAGGCCTCCTGCTTCTTCAGCATGACCAGGCTGAGCCCGGTGAACCCCAGGAAGAACCCGAACAACGCCAGGCATTGCGGCCATAGCTGGCGCAGATCCAGGGCCTTGGTGAAGGTGCCGACGGCGATGTCCAGGAAATGGCCGGCGGGGAACAGTTGGCCCATCACCGATGCTGCGCCTTCCAGGGACGAGCGCGGCACGATCAGCCCGGAGAACTGGATGGTCGGCAGGCTGGTGATGATCATGGTGCCGAGGATCGCTGCGATCTGGGTGCGGGTGAACGCCGAGATCAACAAGCCCATGCTGGTGGTCGCCAGCACGTAGAGCAGGCCGCCCAGTGCCAGCGTCAGGCCGCTGCCCTTGAACGGCACGCCGAACAGCCAGCGATTCATGGCCGTCAGCAGGGCCAGGTTGACCAGGCTGATGACCAGGTAGGGGGCTTGTTTGCCCAACAGGAACTCCAGGCGGGTCAGCGGTGTGGCGTAGAAGTTGGTGATCGAGCCCAGTTCCTTCTCCCGCACGATGCCCAGGGCCGTCAACATGGCGGGAATGAACGCGAGGATCAGTGCCATGACCCCCGGTCCGATGGCATTCACACTGACCACGTCCTGGTTGTAGCGAAACCGGGTTTCCAGCTTGGCCGCGGTGTGCGGGGGGCGCGCCGGGCTGCTCTGTTCGGCCCATTGTTCGAGGTTGGCCAGGTGCACGGCCTCGACGTAGTTGCGACTGGTCTCGGCGCGGAACGGCATGCCGCCGTCCAGCCAGGCGCCGACGGTGGGTTGCCGGCCGGCGTACAGGTCGCGACCGAAACCGGGCGGTATTTCCAGGGCCAGCTTGATTTCCGAGCGTTGCAGGCGCCGATGCAGTTCGTTGGCGTCGCGGATAGCCGGTTGCTCCTCGAAATAGCGCGAGCTGCGAAAAGCTTCCAGGTAGGTGCGACTTTGGGGGCTCTGATCCTGGTCGAACACGGCGAAAGCGAGCTTTTCCACGTCCAGGGAGATGCCGTAGCCGAAGATCACCATCATGAACAAGGCACCGAGCAGGGCGAATGCCATTCGCACTTTGTCCCGCAGCAGTTCCTTGCCTTCCCGGCTGGCGACGGCCAACAGGCGACCGAGGCTGAGGCCGTGCCGGTCCCGTGGGGTGTCGGCCTGGTCGAGGGCCACGGGGGTGGAGTCTTGCTGCGCCTCGCCCTGGGCCTGTTCCAGGCAGGTGACGAACGCGGCTTCCAGGGTCTGGCCGTTGAACTGCGCCTGCAGGGCCGCTGGCGTGTCGCAGGCCAGGACCTTGCCGGCGTGCATCAGCGAAATACGGTCGCAGCGCTGGGCTTCGTTCATGAAGTGCGTGGAGAGGAAAATCGTCACGCCCTGTTCGCGAGACAACTCGATCAGCAGGCGCCAGAAGTCATCCCGGGCGGCGGGATCGACGCCGGAGGTCGGTTCGTCGAGGATCAGCACTTCCGGGCGATGCAGCACTGCCACCGCCAGGGACAAACGCTGGCGCAGGCCCAGGGGCAATGCCCCGGAAGGCTGGTCGGCGAGGTCCTGCAACTTGAAACGTTGGATCAAGTCTTCGATGCGGCTGGTGCTTTCGGTCTTGGGCAGGTCGAACAGTTTCGCGTGCAAGGTCAGGTTCTGGCGCACGCTCAGCTCGCCGTACAGCGAGAAACTCTGGGACATGAAACCCACCCGTTTGCGAGTGGCGAGGTCCTTGGCGTTGACCGGATTGCCCAGCAGGCGTGCGCTGCCTTCACTGGCAGGCATCAGCCCGGTCAGCACTTTCATGGTGGTGGTCTTGCCGCAACCGTTGGAGCCCAGGAAACCGAAAATCTCACCACGACCAATCGCGAAGCTGACGTGATCGACCGCAGTGAAATCACCGAAGCGCAAGGTGAGGTCATGGGCTTCGATGGCGATGTCGGCGGTGCTTTCGCCCCTGGGTGGGATCGTCAGCGGCTCGGCGTCGTGGCCGCTGTCGCCTTGGAAATGGGTGAAAGCCGAGTCGAGCTTGCCGTCTGGCGTGACAACGGCCAGGTCCGCGCTCAATCCCTGGGCGATCAAGCGACCGTTATCGAGCATCAGGCAATGCTCGAATTGTTCGGCTTCTTCCATGTAGGCCGTGGCGACCAGCAGGGTCAGTTGCGGTCGTTGGCGGCGCACGTCTTCTATCAGTTCCCAGAAGCGTCGCCGCGACAGCGGGTCCACGCCAGTGGTGGGTTCGTCGAGAATCAGCAGGTCCGGCTCGTGGATCAGAGCGCAACACAGGCCAAGCTTCTGTTTCATGCCACCGGACAACTTGCCCGCCGGGCGGTCGGCAAAACGCTGCAGGTCGGTCGCCAGCAGCAGCGTACCCATGCGTTGTTCGCATTCCGCCCGCGATAGTCCGAACAGCGTGCCGAAAAACCGGATGTTCTCGCGTATCGACAGATCAGGATAAAGGTTGCCCCCCAGTCCTTGAGGCATGAAGGCGATACGTCGGTAGAGCGTGTTGCGATGATGCCGGTCCTCGATCGATGCACCCAGTACGTCCAGTTCGCCGTGCTGGAGTTTTTTCACTCCGGCAATCAATCCCAGCAGGCTCGACTTGCCGGCCCCGTCCGGGCCGATCAGGCCGCAGCGAGTGCCGGCGGGCAGATGGAAAGCGATGTCGTCCAAGGCGACATGGGCGCCGTAGCGGTGCTTGAGGCCCGAGGCACGCAGCGCCGGTTCGCCACCGGTGCTCATTGCAGGTTGGCCGGCCAGTCGATGGGGGCGATGCGCAGGTAGCCGGCACCCGGCATGCCGGGTTTGGCCTGGGGCACCTCGCCGGGCCGGGTCAGGCGTACCTTGACGCGGAACACCAGCTTCTGGCGTTCGTCACGGGTTTCGACTTCCTTGGGGGTGAACTGGGATTTTGCCGCGACGAAGCTGATCGTGGCCGGCAGCGGTCGCTCGGGCAGGGCGTCGAGCAGCACTCGTGCTTCGTCGCCTACCGCCAGTTTCCCGGCCACGGAGGCCGGCAGGTAGAGGTTCATGTACTGGTCGTTCGGATCGATCATCAGCAGCACCCGTCCGCCAGCACCCAGCACTTCGCCCGGCTCGGCCAGGCGCAGTTGGATCACGCCGTCGATGGGCGCGCGCAAGCGGCTGTCGTCGATTTCGCTGGTCAGTTGCGCCACCTGGGCGAGGGTCGCGCCGATGGCGGCGTTTGCCGCCGATACCTGGGCCCGGGCCGCATTGACCGCGGCGTTGGCAGTGTCCATGCGGGCCTGCTGTTGGTCGATGACCTGGCCGCTGGCAAAACCACGCTTGAACAGTTCCCGGGTCCGCTGGAGTTCCTGGTGGGCGAGCAATTGTTCGCTCTGGCGCAGATGGACATTGGCCTCGGTGGCTGCGAGGTTTTCCCGGGCCCGCAGTACTTCGGCTTCGGCCTGGTTACGCTGGGCTTCCAGGGTTCGGGTGTCCATGCGCGCCAGTAACTGGCCTTTGACGACCTTGTCGCCCTCATTGGCAAGCACTTCGGCCAGGCGACCGGGGGTCTTGCTGGCGATCTGGACTTCGGTGGCCTCGAGGCGGCCGTTGCCCATGCTCAGGCCTTCCGGCAAACGGTCATGTCGGGACTTCCAGTAGCCGAACCCGCCGGCGGCCAACAAGACGGCCAGCAGGGCGAGGGCGAAGAAACGAGAGGTATGAGGGGGCGTCGACATGTCCGGCATCCTGCGGCTATAGCGTCCAGTTTGCTGGATCCGCTACCGCCCCAGCTTGATATCCATCAATACATGGATGTTCAGCGCAGGGCAATCACTGCCGCCCACTGCTCGGCGGTCACCGGCATCACCGACAAGCGCGAGCCTTTCTGCACCAGGGGCATCTCGGCCAGGGCGGCCTGTTGCTTGAGGTAGTCGAGCTTGAGGACGCGGGGGAAGGTCTCGACATGCGCCACGTCGATTGCGGTCCAGGGGTTTTTATCCGGGCCGGCCTTGGGGTCGAAATAATGGCTGTCCGGGTCCAGGGCCGTAGGGTCGGGATAGGCCGCCTGGATGATTTTGCCAATCCCGGCGATGCCTGGCTCGGGGCAACTGGAGTGGTAAAAAAAGAACGTGTCACCCACCGCCATGGCCCGCAGGAAATTGCGCGCCTGGTAGTTGCGAACGCCGTCCCAGCGGGCCTGGCCGAGCTTTTCCAGGCCCAGGATGGACAGTTCGTCGGGCTCGGACTTCATCAGCCAATAGGCCATGTTTTTTTCTCCTGGGCGGTGGTTATCAAAATAGTTCGACGATTTTATGACAAACCGACAGTCGGTTGACGCCAGCATTTGCGTGTCGCTGCAGCTTGCCGCAAAATGCCGGCCTTCCAAGCTTGACGCTGCTGCACGGCCAATAAGAAAACCGCTGCTGTCATCGTGTGTGATATGCCTTGAGGGGGGCAATCGATGAAACGCAAACCGGATTTGTTGTGGATCTTGGTCATTCTGTTCGGACTGGGTGTCGTGACCACGGGTTACGCCCAGAGCCTGTGGACCAACAAGACCGAGGCGCCGGTGGATATCACCCAGCCCGCGCCAACGCTCAAACGCTGAACCTGCTTTCCAGGCGCCGCCGATTACTGCGGCGTCAACCCCGCGATATACCATTGCCTGTCGCTGACCGTTCCCTGCAGCGGCACGTCCCAGCTTGCCTGCGCCAATCGTTCGACCTTCTGGCATTCATGGGCTAGCCCCAACAGCGTTGGCTTGCGCCACTGCTTGCGTCGCGCCAGGTACGCCAGGCTGCGGTCGTAAAAGCCGCCGCCCATGCCCAGTCGACCTCCCGCATCGTCAAACCCCACCAATGGCAACAACACCAGGTCCAACGTCCAGACCTTGCGTTGCCGGGCGATGTTCTTGCGTGGCTCGGGGATGCGAAACCGGTTGGGCTGCATTTTTTCGCCGGGGTGGATGCGCTGGAACACCATCTTGGTCTGCGGCCACGGGCTGAGCACCGGCAGATAGGTGGCCTTGCCCCGGCGCTGGGCCGCGCGCAGCAGCAGGCGCGGGTCGATCTCGCCATCGTTGGGCAGGTACAGGGCGATGTGCTTCGCACGGCGGAACAACGGATGCTGGGCCAGTTGTTTGTACAGTCCGCGGGCCGCTTGCCGTTGCTGGGCGGGCGTCAGGGCGCGACGGGCCTGGCGCAGCAGGCGGCGAAGTTGCGGGCGGGGCAGCGGCGCGGGTTCAGTCATGTCGAGGCTTCACGCAGTGGCGATGGCGCACAGCGTAACCGCAAAACAGGACGCTCAGAAATGCCAGCGCCCGGAAACGACAATGCCAGTCCGCATGGACTGGCATTGTCTGGAGTCAGGCTCCCCGGATGAACCGCTGTCGGCTTAGCCCTTGAACCCGAAAGTTCAAGGTGGAAGTTGCAGGAGGCGTTAAGGCTTTCCGTCAAGCGGACATGCACACCGGCCCCAACGTGCAACCCCCGTGGTTGTGCGTATCGGCTCAGGGACATCACCAACTGGCAAGCACCCCAGGGAGTGAGGCGAGTATACCCCAGGCAGCCTCGCGAATCAGCCCTTGCTGACGTCTGGATCGGTGGCGAGCACCAGATCCACCCGATCGAGCAGGTCGCGTACCTGCTCACGGGTCGAGCCACTGACCTGTACGTCCGGCGTATCCTGGCGATGCAGCAGGTCGTGGGTGATGTTCAAGGCGGCCATCACGGCGATGCGGTCGGCGCCGATGACTTTGCCGCTGCTGCGGATCTCGCGCATCTTGCCGTCCAGGTAACGGGCGGCGCTCACCAGGTTGCTGCGCTCTTCCTGGGGGCAGATGATCGAATATTCTTTGTCGAGGATCTGCACGGTAACGCTATTGCTTGAACTCATGAGTCTTGCTCCAGGGCCTTGAGGCGCGAAATCATCGATTCGACCTTACGCCGGGCGATTTCGTTTTTTTCAATGAGGTGCGCGCGTTCCTCGCGCCAGGTTTTTTCCTGAGCTAGTAGGAGTCCGTTTTGGCTCTTAAGTTGCTCGACCCGGTCAATTAGCAGTTCGAGTCTGGCCATCAGCGCTTGCAGGTCGGTGTCTTCCATTGTGTCCACTGAAGAATGTGTCTGATGGAGGGATGTGGGTCGCACAGCCTCTGATAGTCTTGGCGAGTCTGTCGATGTAGGATACAAGGCCTCCATTCTAGACATAGCGCCGTCTGGCGCCTAGCTGCCCATGCCCATTCAGAATTCCCCGTATCAAGCATTCGCCACCCTGCTGAGCACCAGCGGTCATCCTGTCTCGCCTGCCGAACTGCATGGCCTGTTGCTTGGCCGCAGTTGCGCCGGTGCCGGTTTCGATGCCGACGGCTGGTTGGCCGACGCCGCCGAGCTGCTGGAAGGCGAGCCGGCGGACAACGTCCGTAACGCGCTGATCGGCCTGCAGGAAATGGTCAAGGGCGAATTGACCAGCGATGACATGACCGTCGTCCTGCTGCTGCCCACTGACGACGCCCCCTTGGTCGAACGCGCCGCGGCGCTGGGCCAGTGGTGCCAGGGCTTCCTCGCTGGCTTCGGCCTGACCCGCCGCGAATACGCGCTGAGCGAAGAGGCCAAGGAAGTGCTGCAGGACTTGGCCGCGATCTCCCAGGTCCAGGATGCCCTGGAAGAGTCCGATGACGGCGAAAGCGACTACATGGAAGTGATGGAGTACCTGCGGGTCGCACCATTGCTACTGTTCACCGAGACCAAGAAAACCGATGCTGCGGCCCCCAAGCCGTCCTTGCATTAAATTCCAGAGGGACCCCGTCTGCCCATGATTCATATCCCGAAATCGGAATACAGCCGTCGCCGCAAGGCCCTGATGGCGCAGATGGAACCCAACAGCATCGCAATCCTGCCCGCCGCCGCCGTTGCGATCCGCAACCGCGACGTCGAGCATGTCTACCGCCAGGACAGTGACTTCCAGTACCTCAGCGGCTTTCCCGAGCCGCAAGCGGTGCTGGTGCTGATGCCCGGCCGCGCCCATGGCGAATACATCCTCTTTTGTCGTGAGCGCAACGCCGAACGTGAGTTGTGGGACGGCCTGCGCGCCGGCCAGGAAGGGGCGATCCGTGACTACGGTGCCGACGACGCGTTTCCCATTACCGACATCGACGACATTCTGCCGGGCCTGATCGAAGGCCGCGACCGGGTGTATTCGGCCATGGGCAGCAACCCTGAATTCGACCGGCACCTGATGGAGTGGATCAACGTGATTCGCTCCAAGGCTCACCTCGGCGCCCAGCCGCCGAACGAATTCGTTGCCCTGGATCACTTGCTGCACGATATGCGCCTGTATAAATCGGCGGCGGAACTGAAGGTCATGCGCGAAGCGGCGCGGATCTCCGCCCAGGCGCACATCCGGGCGATGCAGGCGGCGCGCCCGGGTTTGCATGAGTTCAGCCTGGAGGCCGAGCTCGATTATGAATTCCGCAAGGGTGGGGCGAAAATGCCGGCCTATGGCTCGATCGTCGCGGCGGGGCGCAACAGCTGCATCCTGCACTACCAGCAGAACGATGCGCTGCTCAAGGACGGCGACCTGGTGTTGATCGATGCCGGCTGTGAAATCGACTGCTACGCCAGCGACATCACCCGTACCTGGCCGGTCAGCGGCAAGTTTTCGCCCGAGCAGAAAGCGGTCTACGAAGTGGTGCTGGCCGCCCAGGAAGCTGCGTTTGCCCAGATCGCACCGGACAAACACTGGAACCAGGCCCACGAAGCGACGGTCCGGGTCATTACCGAAGGGTTGGTGCACCTGGGGCTGCTGGAGGGCGAGGTGGACGAGTTGATTGCCAGCGAGGCCTACCGGGCGTTCTACATGCACCGCGCCGGCCATTGGCTGGGCATGGACGTGCATGATGTGGGTGAATACCGGGTTGGCGGCGAGTGGCGGGTCCTGGAAATCGGCATGACGCTGACGGTGGAGCCGGGCATCTATATCGGCCCGGACAACCGCAGCGTCGCGAAAAAATGGCGCGGCATTGGCGTGCGCATCGAGGATGACGTGGTAGTGACCAAAACCGGTTGTGAAATCCTGAGCCGAGGCGTGCCGAAAACGGTCGCCGACATCGAGGCCCTGATGGCCGCCGCCCGGACGCAAGCGGCATGAGCCGGGTCAATCTGGCGATCATCGGCGGTGGCCTGGTCGGCGCGAGCCTGGCGCTGGCCCTGCAGGCCGGTGCCAAGGCCCGGGGCTGGAGGATCATCCTGATCGAGCCCTTCGCCCCCGGCGACGCCTGGCAGCCAAGCTACGATGCCCGGTCTTCGGCATTGTCCTACGGTGCCCGGCAGATTTATCAACGCTTGGGTGTCTGGCAGGAGATTTCCCGTCGCGCCGAACCGATCAAGCAGATCCATGTGTCCGATCGCGGACGGTTTTCCACGGCGCGGCTGTCGGCCATGGAAGAGGGGGTGCCGGCCCTGGGCTACGTGGTGGAAAACGCCTGGCTTGGCCAGTGCCTGTGGCAAGGCCTGGACCCGGAGGTGGTCAGTTGGCGCTGCCCGGCGCAGGTTACGCGTATGGAGCCATTGGTCGGCGGTTATCGCCTGACCCTCGACGACGAAACCACCCTGGAGTGCGACCTTGCCGTTCTGGCCGATGGCGGTCGCTCCAGCCTGCGCGAGCAGTTGGGCGTCGGGGTGCGCAGTCGTCCCTATGACCAGAGCGCCTTGATCGCCAACATCACCCCCAGCGAAGCCCACAATGGCATGGCCTTCGAGCGTTTCACCGATGACGGCCCGATGGCCTTGTTGCCGCTGCCGGAGAATCGTTGCGCGCTGGTCTGGACCCGACAGGGCATGGACGCGCAACGGTTGGCGGCCCTCGACGAGCGCAGCTTCCTCGCCGAATTGCAGGGTGTGTTCGGTTATCGCCTGGGGACGCTGAAGCAGGTGGGTGTACGGCACCTGTACCCGTTGGCGCTGGTGGAAGCCGAAGAGCAGGTCCGTCCGCACCTGGCGATCCTGGGCAATGCCGCCCACAGCCTGCATCCGATTGCCGGGCAGGGGTTCAACCTGTCCCTGCGCGATGCCCAGGCCCTGGCCGATGCCTTGCTCGACAGCGATCGCGCGCCGGGGGATTTTGCCGTATTGCAGGCCTACCGCGAGAGCCAGCGCATGGACCAGGCCCTGACCGTGGGCTTCTCCGACCAGGTCACGCGGCTGTTCGGCAGCAGCCTGCCGCTGGTGTCCCTGGGCCGTAACCTCGGCTTGCTGGGCCTCGACCTGCTGCCGCCGGCCAAGCGCTGGTTCGCCCGCCAGGCCATGGGGCTGGGGACGCGTCCCGATGCTTGAGGCTGGGGTGGTCATTTCTTTTCATGGGCGGCTGATGTCGCCCGCAAAACAGGCTTAGAGCATGGAATTGCGTGCAGATCTGCTGATTGTCGGCGCGGGTATGGTCGGCAGCGCCCTGGCGCTGGCGTTGCAGGACAGTGGCCTGCAAGTGTTGTTGCTCGACGGCAGTCCGATGAGCGTCAAGCCCTTCGATCCCCAGGCCGCGTTCGAGCCCCGGGTCAGTGCCTTGTCGACGGCCAGCCAGCGGATCCTTGATCGCCTGGGCGTCTGGGAGGGCATCACCACCCGGCGGGCCAGCCCTTACACCGACATGCACGTCTGGGACGGCAGTGGCACCGGGCAGATCCATTTTTCCGCGGCCAGCCTGCATGCCGAGACGCTTGGGCACATCGTTGAAAATCGCGTGGTGCAGGATGCCCTGCTGGACCGACTGCATGACTGCGACCTGGGCCTGTTGGCCAATGCCCGTCTGGAACAGATGCGTCGTTCCGGTGACGACTGGCTGCTGACCCTGGCCGATGGCCGCACGTTGCGGGCACCCCTGGTCATTGCCGCCGACGGCGCGAATTCCGCTGTGCGCCGCCTCACCGGCGTGGCGACGCGCGAATGGGATTACCTGCACCACGCCATCGTCACCAGCGTGCGCAGCACCCGGTCGCATCGGATGACGGCATGGCAGCGTTTCACCGACAACGGCCCGTTGGCGTTCCTGCCCCTTGAGCGTGACGGCCAGCACGACTGGTGCTCGATTGTCTGGTCCACCACCCCCGAAGACGCGCAGCGCTTGATGGCGCTCGATGACAGCGAATTTTGCAACGAACTGGAGCGTGCCTTCGAAGGCCAGCTTGGCCCGGTACTGAGCGCCGACCCGCGCCTGTGCGTGCCGCTGCGCCAGCGACATGCCAAGCGCTACGTGGCCGAAGGGCTGGCGTTGATCGGCGACGCGGCCCATACCATCCATCCGTTGGCCGGGCAGGGGGTGAACCTGGGTTTCCTCGACGCTGCCGTGCTGGCCGAAGTGCTGTTGCACGCGGCCGGCCGTGGCGAGCGGTTGGCGGACGTGAAGGTGCTGAGCCGCTACGAGCGCCGACGCATGCCCCACAACCTGGCGCTGATGGCGGCGATGGAGGGCTTCGAGCGGTTGTTCCAGGCCGATCCGCTGCCGGTGCGCTGGTTGCGCAACACCGGGCTGAAGCTGGTGGACCGCCTGCCTGAGGCCAAGGCCTTGTTCGTGCGCGAGGCGCTGGGGTTGAGTGGGGATTTGCCGGATTTGGCCAAGGCCTGAGATGTGGGTTGGGGCTTATGGCTTCATCGCGGGCAAGCCTCGCTCCCACAGTCGTCACCGGATCAAATGTGGGAGCGAGCTTGCTCGCGATGAGGCCGGCACAGCCACCTCAATCCATCTATGCAACATTTGGAAATGTGTCCACCCACTGTTCGATTGAGAAGCCAAATGTGAGTCCTTATCATTTGCGCCTCTTTCACCATCCAGAGACCGCTACCATGTTGGCAACCAAGCGCCTGCTGTCCGTCCTCGCCTTGACCCTGATCGGCACCACTGCCGCCCAGGCCGCCGATGAGGTGGTGGTCTACTCCTCGCGTATCGATGAACTGATCAAGCCGGTCTTTGATGCCTACACCAAGAAAACCGGCGTCCCGGTGAAGTTCATCACCGACAAGGAAGCGCCGTTGATGCAGCGGATCAAGGCCGAAGGCGAGAACGCCACCGCCGACCTGCTGCTCACCGTCGATGCCGGTAACCTCTGGCAGGCCGAGCAGATGGGCATTCTCCAGCCGTTCACCTCCCCGGTGATCGACGCCAACATCCCGTCCCAATACCGCGCCTCGTCCCACGCCTGGACCGGCTTGAGCCTGCGGGCGCGGACCATTGCCTATTCCACCGACCGGGTTAAACCGGGTGAATTGACCACCTATGAAGCGCTGGCCGGCAAGGAGTGGGAAGGCCGTCTGTGCCTGAGGACCTCGAAAAAGGTCTATAACCAGTCCCTGACCGCCACGCTGATCGAAACCCACGGTGCGGAAAAAACCGAAGAAATCCTCAAGGGTTGGGTCAGGAACCTGTCCACCGACGTGTTCTCCGATGACACCGCATTGCTTGAGGCGATCAATGCTGGCCAGTGCGATGTCGGTATCGTCAACACCTACTACTATGGCCGCCTGCACCAGCAGAAGCCGGACCTGAAGGTGAAGCTGTTCTGGCCGAACCAGGCTGATCGTGGCGTGCACATCAACCTCTCGGGCATTGGCTTGACCAAGCATGCGCCGCATCCGGATGCCGCCAAGAAACTGGTGGAGTGGATGACCACGCCGCAAGCGCAAAGCATCTTCGCCGACGTGAACCAGGAATTCCCGGCCAACCCGAAGGTCGAGCCGTCCAAGGAAGTGGCGGCCTGGGGGGCGTTCAAGGCCGATACCTTGCCGGTTGAAGTCGCGGGTAAACGCCAGGCCGAAGCCATTCGCATGATGGATCGCGCTGGCTGGAATTAACCCCCAGTCAGACACTATTCCTTGTGGCGAGGGGATTTATCCCCGCTGGGTTGCGAAGCAGCCCCCAAGCGGAGAGCGCGGCGTGTCAGACGGATTGAACTGTCTGTAATTGGGCTTGCTCCGCAAGCCAGCGGGGATAAATCCCCTCGCCACAGGTTTTCATGCGGCGGGTTATAAAATAGGTGCCCGCGCCAATGTGCGGGCATCATCATTTAAACGAGAGCTCCCCTTGGCCCACCCCGCCCAACGCCGCTGGTACCCCCTGGTCTTCGCCATTGCTGCGCTGGTCCTGTTGCCCTTGAGTGTCTTGCTGCTGTCCTGGCAGAGCATCGACCAGCAAATCTGGTCCCACTTATGGGATACACAGATGCCGCGCTTGTTGGGCAATACCCTCACCTTGATCCTTGGCGTGGGTGTCGGAGTGACCTTGCTGGGTGTCAGTCTCGCCTGGCTCACCAGTCTGTGTGAATTCCCGGGACGTCGCTGGCTCGATTGGGCATTGATGCTGCCGTTCGCGATTCCGGCCTACGTGTTGGCGTTTGTCTTCGTTGGCCTGCTGGATTTTGCCGGCCCCGTGCAGACGCTGATGCGTGAGTGGTTCGGCAGTGGCCTGCGCCTGCCCCGGGTTCGCTCCACCGGCGGGGTGATTCTCGTGTTGGTGCTGGTCTTTTATCCTTACGTCTACCTGTTGGCGCGCAGTGCCTTCCTGGCCCAGGGCAAGGGTTTGATGGAAGCTGCCCGGGTGCTGGGGCAGTCGCCATGGCAGGCGTTCTGGCGTGTGGCGCTGCCGATGGCCAGGCCAGCCATCGGTGCGGGCGTGGCGCTGGCGCTGATGGAAACCCTGGCGGATTTCGGCGCGGTGTCGGTGTTCAACTTCGACACCTTCACCACCGCCATCTACAAGACCTGGTACGGCTTCTTCAGCCTCTCCAGCGCCGCCCAACTGGCCAGCCTGCTGTTGCTGGCGGTGATGCTGGTGCTCTACGGCGAACGCCGGGCCCGCGGCGCTCACCGGGCCGGCAACGAGCGGCCCCGGGTCAAGGCGTTGTATACGTTGCGCGGCCTCAAGGCCGTGGCGGCCAGTGGCTGGTGCTTCCTGGTATTTGCCTGCGCGTTTGTCATCCCGGTGCTGCAGTTGGTGGTGTGGTTCTGGCAACGCGGTCGTTTCGACCTGGATGAGCGTTATGCCGGGCTGATCGTCCACACCCTCTACCTGGGCGGCCTGGCGGCGCTGGTCACCGTCTGTGTGGCCTTGCTGCTGGCGTTCGCCCGGCGGTTGGCGCCGACCCGTCCGATTCGTGCCGGCGTCGGCTTGGCGAACCTGGGGTATGCCTTGCCCGGTTCGGTGCTGGCGGTATCGATCATGCTTGCGTTCAGCTACCTGGACCGTGAGCTGGTCATCCCGCTGTCGACCTGGCTCGGCGGTGCCGGCAAGCCGTTGTTGCTGGGCAGCCTGTCGGCGCTGTTGCTGGCGTATCTGGTGCGTTTCCTGGCCGTGGCCTACGGCCCGTTGGAGAGCAGCCTGGCGCGCATTCGTCCGTCCTTGCCCGAAGCGGCACGCAGCCTTGGGGTCAGTGGGCCCCGACTGTTTTTCAAAGTGTATCTGCCGTTGCTGTTGCCCGGCACCTTGAGCGCCGCGTTGCTGGTGTTCGTCGATGTGCTCAAGGAAATGCCCGCGACGCTGCTGATGCGCCCGTTCGGCTGGGACACGCTGGCGGTGCGGATCTTCGAGATGACCAGCGAAGGGGAGTGGGCCCGGGCCGCGCTACCGGCGCTGACGTTGGTATTGGTGGGGCTGTTGCCGGTCATCGGATTGATACGACGTTCGGCCCATCGAAACAGCTAGGTGCCAGTCCTACCTCATGCGGCTACAATGCGCGGCATTCGGTGCGGTCCGTCTGTCGGACCGGGCAACTGAGAACGTCAGAAAACTCCTTTTTTCAGACGTTCGCGCTACGCAGTGCCCGTCCGCACCTTCGCCAAGCCCGGAAGGAGAAACCCATGGGACAGCGTACGCCTCTGTATGACCTTCATCTCGCCCTTGGCGCGAAGATGGTCGATTTTGGCGGTTGGGATATGCCTTTGCATTACGGCTCGCAGGTCGAAGAACACCATCAGGTGCGTCGCGACTGCGGTGTGTTCGATGTATCCCACATGACCGTGATCGACGTCGCCGGCCCCCAGGCCAAGGTCTGGCTGCAGCGCTTGCTGGCCAATGACGTCGACCGCTTGCAAGACACAGGCAGTGCCTTGTACAGCGCGATGCTCAATGAGCGCGGCGGCATCGTCGACGACATGATCATCTACCGTGTCGAAGATGGTTATCGTCTGGTCTTCAACGCCTCGACCCGTGATCAGGACCTGGCCTGGATGCAGGCACAGCTCGGTGACTATGACGCGCAACTGCATGAGCGCCCCGAGCTGGCGATGCTGGCGATCCAGGGCCCTCACGCCCGGCAGAAGATTGCCGAGCTGGTCACTCAATCCCGTGGGCAAATCATCCAGCAACTCAAGCCTTTCGAAGGGCGCGCCGACGGCGAATGGTTCATTGCCCGGACCGGCTACACCGGCGAAGATGGCCTGGAAATCGTCCTGCCCGCCCAGGAGGCCCCGAGTTTCTTCAATGACCTGGTCGGCGCTGGCATTTCGCCCATTGGCCTAGGCGCCCGCGATACCTTGCGCCTGGAGGCCGGCATGAACCTCTACGGCCAGGATATCCACCAGGATGTTTCCCCGCTGGCCTCGAACATGGCCTGGAGTATCGCCTGGGAACCGGCGAGCCGTCAGTTCATCGGGCGCAGCGCGCTGGAGACCGAGCTTGCCAGCGGTGTGCAGCACAAACTGGTCGGGCTGGTGCTGGAAGAACGGGGTGTTTTGCGCGCCCACCAGGGGGTTCGCATCGCCAATGTTGGCGAAGGGGAGATCACCAGTGGTAGTTTTTCTCCTACGCTTAGCAAGTCGATCGCCCTGGCACGTGTTCCGATGGCAACCGCCGACCGTGCCGAGGTAGAAATTCGTGGTAAGTGGTACCCGGTACGGGTGGTCAAACCGACCTTCGTCCGCCATGGCAAAACCCTGATCTAACCTTTTGCGGCGGGCCGCTGGCCGCTGACACTTTCTATTGAGGACACAGAATATGAGTGATATCCCTGCCGAACTGCGTTTCGCCGAAAGCCATGAGTGGGCACGTCTGGAGGCTGACGGTACCGTCACCGTGGGCATCAGCGATCATGCGCAGGAAGCCTTGGGCGACGTGGTCTTTGTCGAGCTGACTGAAGTCGGTAAGGTTTTTGCCGAAAATGACCAGGCCGGCGTGGTGGAGTCGGTCAAAGCCGCTTCCGATATCTATTCCCCGATTGCGGGTGAAGTGATCGCGATCAACGACGAGCTGAGTGGCGCGCCGGAGTTGCTCAACTCCAATCCTTACGGTGCCTGGATCTTCAAGCTCAAGCCGAGCAACACAGCTGATTTGGACAAGTTGCTTGATGCGGCAGGCTACAAGGCTGCCATCGGCGAATAAGGACGACTGCACCTGTGGGAGCGAGCTTGCTCGCGATAGCGGTGGATCGATCGTTCCCACGCTCCTGCGTGGGAATGCCGCCAGGGACGCGCCGCGTTCCGCTTCTGAAATGTGACGCAGAGCGTCACGGGATGCATCCCCACGCAGAGCGTGGGGACGATCAGCTTCAAGCCAATCCACGGGTTGTCTGGGCTGACGCCTTCGCGAGCAAGCTCGCTTCCACAGGGGGTAGCCTCGGGATGTTCGCCGGACAAAAAAATGCCGCTCAATGGAGCGGCATTTTTTATTGGCCGGGCATCAGTCCTGGGCGACGGCGTTTTTCGCCAGGATCGCGTTGGCCAGTTCCATGTCGGTGGCTTGCAGGCTTGGGTTGTCGGCACGCACTTTTTGCATCGCCGCTTCCAGGTAAGGACCACGGATACCGCCATCACTGGCGACGAAGCTGCCGGCATCGTCTTGGGCGGCGACGATCAGTTTGTGATCCTTGAAGGTCAGGTAGGTGGAACCGGTGGTCGCACCGGACGAGATGACGTTACGCCAAAACGTGTCGGCCATTGCCGAGCCGACAGGAAGAGACAGCAAGGCTACGGTAGCGACAGCAAGTTTGAGACGCATGATAGGTGACTCCACTGGGTTAACTATGACGTTGGATTACCTGCGTCTCGATTCAGTTCCATGACTTGTCAGTCAGCCCGCTCCACCTGCAGCACCGCCCCCTCCTGCGCCACCACCCTGACCCGCGTGCCAACGGACGATTCGGGCCCCTTGGCCAGCCAGACACTGTCGGCCACCTTGATCTTGCCACGGCCATCGACAATCGCTTCATGCACCAGGAAGACCTTGCCGATCAGTTCCTGCCCGCGCAGGTTCAGGTGCGGCTGATCGCTTTGGCGCACGGCGCTGCGCTGGCGTCGCCACCAGTACAGTGCCGTGGCGATGGCGAACAGGCCGAACAACAGGAACTGCAATTCCCACGGCATCTGCGGCAGGAAGAACGTGAGCACGCCGACTGCCGCGGCGGCCATGCCGATCCACAGCAGGTAACCACCGGCGCCGAACACTTCAAGGATCAGCAGGATGACGCCCAGCGCCAGCCAGTCCCAGTACGACATGTGTTGCAGGAACCCCCACATACGCGCGCCTCAGGCTTTCTTGCTGTCAAAGGTGGCCCTGACGATCTCGCCGATGCCACCGACCGCACCGATGACCTGGCTGGCTTCCAGCGGCATCAGGATCACCTTGCTGTTGTTGGCTGACGCCAGTTTGCCCAGTGCATCGATGTATTTCTGTGCGACGAAGTAGTTCACGGCCTGGACGTTACCGTCGGCAATGGCCTGGGACACCACTTGGGTGGCCAATGCTTCGGCTTGCGCCTGGCGCTCGCGGGCCTCGGATTCCAGGAACGCCGCCTGGCGGCTGCCCTCGGCCTCGAGGATCTGCGCCTGCTTCTTGCCTTCGGCGGTGAGAATCGCCGATGCGCGCAGGCCCTCGGCTTCGAGGATCTGGGCACGCTTGATACGTTCGGCTTTCATTTGCCCCGACATGGCGGCCATCAGGTCCGCCGGGGGGCTGATGTCCTTGATCTCGATCCGGGTGATCTTGATGCCCCACGGCGCCGTGGCTTCATCGACAGTGCGCAGCAGTTTTTCGTTGATGCCGTCGCGCTGGCTCAGCATCGCGTCCAGCTCCATGGACCCCAGCACGGTGCGGATATTGGTTTGCAGCAGGTTGCGGATGGCGTGTTCGAGGTTATTGACCTCGTAGGCTGCCTGGGCCGTATTGACCACCTGGAAGAAGCACACGGCGTCGATCTGTACCGTGGCGTTGTCGGCGGTAATCACTTCCTGGGGCGGGATGTCCAGTACGCTTTCCATGACATTGATCTTGCGCCCGATGCGATCCATCACCGGGATGATGATGTTCAGGCCGGGCTTGAGGGTGTTGGTGTAGCGCCCGAACCGCTCGACGGTCCATTGGTAGCCCTGGGGCACGACCTTGAAGCCCATGAAGAGAATGGCGACCACGAGGCCGATGAAAAGTAAAAGTACGCTACCGATCTGCATGACGGTTCCCTGTGCGAATTGAGATGGACCTGCGAGCCCTGAGTGTAGGGCACGCGGCCAGTATCTTCGCTATGGTCCGTTCCGCTTTGTTTGTGGGATCTTTCTGCCCCTGAGCCAGACAGTTCCTACTTCTGCTCGCTTTGCGGCGTCACCCGCAGCACTTCCTCGACCGTGGTCAAGCCCGCCGCCACCTTTTGCGCCCCCGACAGCCGCAGGCTGCGCATGCCTTCCTTGAAGGCCTGGCGGCGCACCGCCAGCAGGTCGGTGTCGGGGTGGATCAAGGCCTTGACGCGGTCGGTCAGTTGCATGATTTCGTAGACACCGGCGCGGCCGCGGTAACCGGTGTCGCGGCACTCCAGGCAGCCGACGGCCTGTTGGGCATTGCTTGGCAGCGGTGCCTGCCAGGGGCGCGTCAGGGTCTGCCAGTCGTCTTCGTCCAGGGCCAGCGGGGCCTTGCATTGCGGGCACAGGGTGCGCACCAGCCGCTGGGCCATGACCCCGAGCACGGTGGCCTTGATCAGATAATGGGGCACACCCAGCTCCAGCAGGCGGCTGATGGCGCTCGGCGCGTCGTTGGTGTGCAGCGTCGACAGCACCAGGTGCCCGGTCAGCGCCGCCTGGATCGCCATTTCAGCGGTTTCCAGGTCACGGATCTCACCGATCATGATGATGTCCGGGTCTTGCCGCATCAGTGCCCGTACCCCGGCGGCGAAGGTCAGGTCGATGTTGTGCTGGACCTGCATCTGGTTGAAGGAGGCCTCGACCATTTCAATTGGGTCCTCGATGGTGCAGAGGTTCACTTCCGGCGTCGCCAGTTTCTTGAGTGTGGTGTAGAGGGTGGTGGTCTTGCCGGAACCGGTAGGCCCGGTCACCAGGATGATGCCATTGGGCTGGCGGGTCATGTCCTGCCAGCGGCGCAGGTCGTCGGCGGAGAAGCCGAGCTGGTCGAAATCCTTGAGCAGCACTTCCGGGTCGAAGATCCGCATGACCATTTTCTCGCCGAACGCCGTGGGCAAGGTCGACAGGCGCAACTCCACTTCGCCGCCGTCCGGGGTCTTGGTCTTGACCCGGCCGTCCTGGGGTTTGCGTTTTTCCGCGACGTTCATCCGCCCCAGGCTCTTGAGGCGGCTGACGATCGCCATCGTGACCTGCGGCGGGAACTGATAGACGGTGTGCAGCACACCGTCGATGCGAAACCGTACGGTACCCTGCTCGCGGCGCGGTTCGATGTGGATATCGCTGGCCCGTTGTTGGAAGGCGTACTGGAACAGCCAGTCGACGATATTGACGATGTGAGCGTCGTTGGCGTCCGGTTCCTGGTCGCTGGCCCCCAGGTTGAGCAACTGTTCGAAATTGCTCAGGTTGCTCGGTTGCTGGTCGGTCGTGGTGGCGCCGCTGACCGATTTGGCCAGGCGATAGAACTCCACGCTCAAGCGCTGGATATCCACCGGGTTGGCGACCACCCGCTTGATCGGCAGCTTGAGCACGTGGGTCAGGTCGGCTTCCCAACTGCTGACGTAGGGCTGTGCACTGGCAACGGTGACGGCGTCACGATCGACCGCTACCGCGAGGATCTTGTGGCGTTGGGCAAAGGCATAGGACATCAAGGGCGTCACGGCCGCTACGTTGATTTTCAGCGGGTCGATGCGCATGTAGGGTTGGCCGGCCTGCTGGGACAACCACAGGGTCAGGTTCTCCAGGTCCAGGCGCTTGCCGGGTCGACTGAGGTCGTCCAGGTGCTGGTTGGCAATGAACTCCAGCGGATGCAGCTGGCTATTGGCGCTGTGGCGTCGGCGGGCGTTGAGCGCGGTTTCGGCTGAATCCTGGCTGATGAAGCCCTGGGTGACCAGTTGGCGCAGCAGATCATTGAGGTCCAGCCAGCGGTCCTGAGTGGCGTGTTTGGTGGACATGCGGGTTCCTATTGGACAATTGCAGCAAAGCCGCGATACAGACGCTTCGGCGTCCTCGCTCGGTCTGCAAAAGAATAGTCCCGACCCCGTGGTCCGTTGGGCCACTACCCGACCAATGCGTTACCAGGTCTTGCCCGTGGGGCGCTCAACCGGCCGCTTGGGTCGGCTCAACCCTCGTAAATTCAGCGCTTTGCAGGTCCACCGAGCACATGCCGATCAGGTTACGTAATTTTTCAGCGATCACCTGGGCCCGGTGCCAACTCAGCCCGTCCAGGCCGATGTCCAGGGAGAGCAGATCGTCGAGGCGCTCGACGCGCACGTGCCGTGGCGTCAGGCCCTGCAAGGCAAACAGGTTCAACGCCCGGCACAGCAGATCCGGTTCGGCCTCGGCCAGCATCTGGTACTGCACTCGGCAATGGGCATTGGCGGCGTGCCAGACGTCGGCGCGGGTCGTGGTTGTGGCAACGGCTTCGAGCGGGGGCATGGATGGTCTCCTGGAGTGCGGGAGAAATATTTACATGTGTCGCTGGGTATTTCTTATCTAAGATGAGTGGTTATGGCGTTTTTTCGAATCGTTTGATTCTCCAGATCATTTATCACGGGTTTATTTATGCAAAGTGAGCTGGATGGCTACGACCGCCGGATACTGGCGCTGCTGCAAGAGGATGCCTCGCTGTCCAGTGCGCAAATCGCCGAGCAGGTCGGCTTGTCTCAATCGCCGTGCTGGCGGCGGATCCAGCGGATGAAGGAGGAGGGCATCATCCGTGCTCAGGTGACTTTGCTGGATCGCAAGAAAATCGGCCTCAACACGCAGATCTTCGCCGAAGTGAAACTCAACGCCCATGGCCGTTCGAACTTCACCGAGTTCACCGAGGCGATTCGCGGCTTCCCCGAAGTGCTGGAGTGTTATGTGTTGATGGGGGCGGTGGATTTTCTGCTGCGCATCGTCACGGCGGACATCGAGGCGTATGAGCGATTCTTTTTCGAAAAGCTGTCGATGGTGCCGGGGATCCAGGAAGTGAATTCGATCGTGGCGCTGTCGGAGATCAAGTCGACGACGAGTTTGCCGGTGGTGCGCTGAGTTCTGTGGAGGATGTGCTGGCCCTATCGCGAGCAAGCTCGCTCCCACAGTTGATCTTCAGCGGCCACTACTAGATGTGGTTACAACGCTGAACCCCTGTGGGAGCGAGCTTGCTCGCGATGGCGGCATCACAGCCGCAGCAAAGTCTTCCAGGCCCGATTCTGGTACACCGCAATCGCCTGCTGCTTGCGCGCATCCAGCGTTTCGTCGGTGATGGGTTGGTTGGCCAGTTGCGCCAGCTTGTTCAGCTCGCCATAAAGGCGATCCATTTCCGGGATCTCCAGCACATGGCGGGCGTGGTGCAGCCAGGCCTGGATGCGTTCGATACGCGGCAGTTGCTCGGCGAGGTCTTCCGGCTGCTGCTGATAGCGTTGCAATTGCAGGGACGAGGATTCTTCCCCCAGCAGACGCGGCAGCCAGCTACCCAGTTGTGCCGCGCCCTGGCGATTGCCACGGGTGTTGCGCTCGGCGGCCCAGCTGCGGGCCAGCAGCCAGCGTGAAGTGTTGAGGGAGAACAGGCCCCAGCGCGGGTCTTGCAGCTCTTCAAGGAACTGTTCCGGCGCGGCCTTGCGCACGTCTTCGTCGTCCAGGCCAGCCTGGACCAGCGGACGCCAGTCTTCCAGCAACGCGTCCAGGGCCAGGCGCAGGTCATGGGTCGATTGGCGCGGCGCGGCCTGGCCGAGGCTGCTGAGCAGGGCGCGCAGTTCGGCGAGGTTTTCCACCCAGTCCTGCAGCAGGCGCCAGTGGCCGTTGAAACGGTATTGTTCGGCCAGGCGTTGGCTGCTGCCGAGCAAATGCCAGCTCAGTGCGGCAAAGGCGTCATCCAGCGGCGTCTCGGCGGTCAACTGCGGGGCCGGCAGGCTCAAGGCATAGCTGCCCGCGTCATGCAGACGATAGCCACGCTCGGCCTTGCTGATGTCGCAGGGCATCAAGGGCAGGGTCGCGGCCAGCTCGGCGGCCAGTTCCAGCAGGGCGGCGGGCTCGCCTTCGCGCAATTCCAGCTCCAGTTCGCAGATTTCTTCCTTCTGCTTGCCCACCACGACGTGGCCCAGGTCCAGGGCGGCTTCGATGACCACCTTGCTCTTGCCCCGGCCCCAGGCGATTTCGGCGCGTTCGCGGACGAAATCGGTGGTGAAGATGGCCTTGAGGGTTTTCTTGTCCAGTTCGGCCAGGGCCTCGGGCCAGCATTCGCCGTCGAGCTTCTTCAGGTCGAGCTTGGCCTTGGGCAGGTGCCAGTCGTATTCGTTGCGTTCGGACAGGCCGGCGACGCTCTGGCCGCGGGTCTTGAGGGTCTGGATCACCTCTTCACCGTCGCGACGCAGGCGCAGGGCCACCTTGGCCCGGGCCAGGTCGCGCTCTGGCGTGTCGAAATACTGGTTCATCAATTCGTGGCGTTCCCAGCCACTCTTGTTGCGTTTTTTCAGCAGCGGATGCTCGCGCAAGGCTGCCAGGGTCTCGCGGCTGACGCGGAGTTTGATTTCGGTTTCTTTCTGCATGGCCGGAAAATCCAGGGATCGGGTGCGCAGCCGGGGGAGGGGTGTGGCTGCCAAGGCCGTGCAGTGTACAGGACTCGCTCATCCTACGCGCCGCGACGGTTTATTCCTTGCGCCGGATGGTTCTATGATGGACATCAATCTGTAAGCCTGGAGTCAGCGATGCCTTTGCCGTCCATGAAAGATCAATTCGCTGCCCTGATCGCCACGCCTTCGGTCAGTTGTACCCAACCTGGGCTCGACCAGTCCAACAGCGCCGTGATCGAGCTGCTGGCAGGCTGGCTAACCGAGCTGGGATTCTCCTGCGATGTCCAGCAGGTCAGCCCCGGCAAATTCAATTTGCTGGCCAGTTTCGGCAGTGGTCCCGGCGGCCTGGTGTTGGCGGGTCACAGCGACACGGTGCCGTTCGACGGTGCGTTATGGCAGACCGATCCCTTGAAGCTCACCGAGGTCGATGGCCGTTGGGTGGGCCTGGGCAGTTGCGACATGAAGGGTTTTTTCGCCCTGGCCATCGAAGCGGTCAAGCCGCTGCTGGACCAACCGTTCAAGCAACCGCTGCTGATCCTCGCGACCTGTGACGAAGAAAGCTCCATGTCCGGCGCCCGAGCCCTGGCCGATGCCGGTCGACCGTTGGGGCGCGCGGCGGTGATCGGCGAGCCGACTGGTCTGCGCCCGATTCGCCTGCACAAAGGCGTGATGATGGAACGCATCGACATTCTCGGGCGCAGCGGCCATTCGTCCGATCCGCGCCTGGGCCACAGCGCCCTGGAGGCCATGCACGATGCCATGGGCGAACTGCGTGGCCTGCGCCTGCAATGGCAGCGTGAATTCCGTAATCCGCAGTTCAGCGTGCCACAACCGACCCTGAACTTCGGTTGCATCCACGGTGGCGACAACCCCAACCGGATCTGCGGCCAGTGCTCCATGGAATTCGACCTGCGCCCGTTGCCGGGCATGGACCCGCAAGTGCTGCGGGCGGCGATCCGGCAGAAGCTCGAGCCGATTGCCGAGCGACACCAGGTCAAGATCGACTATGCGCCGCTGTTCCCCGAAGTGCCGCCGTTCGAGCAGGCCGAGGACGCGGAGTTGGTCCGCGTGGCCGAACGACTGACCGGCCATCGTGCCGAAGCAGTGGCGTTCGGCACCGAAGCGCCTTATCTTCAGCGCCTTGGCTGCGAAACCCTGGTGCTCGGTCCTGGCGATATCGCCTGTGCCCACCAACCGGGCGAGTACCTTGAAATGTCACGTTTGCAACCTACCGTACAGCTGTTGCGGCAGTTGATCGGCCATTACTGCCTGACGCCGGCCACGGCCGGTTAAATTGTGCCCTTGCGGGCCCGTATTCATCACATGAGGAGAGCGCGCGTGTCGCCAAGCCTGTTCCGACGATAACCACCAGCCCGTTGTGCGTTCTGTTTCGTCTTTTTTTGGCTGTTATTTATTACAGGTCCAGGTTCATGCCCGAATACGTCAATTGGCTTCGTCACGCTTCGCCCTACATCAACGCCCACCGCGATTGCACCTTCATCGTCATGCTGCCCGGCGACGGGGTGGAACACCCCAATTTCGGCAACATCGTCCATGACCTGGTGCTGCTGCACAGCCTCGGTGTGCGCCTGGTACTGGTTCATGGCTCGCGCCCGCAGATCGAGACCCGCCTCGCGGCACGGGGCCTGACGCCCCATTACCACCACGGCATGCGTATCACCGATGCGGCGACCCTGGAGTGCGTGATCGACGCGGTCGGCCAGTTGCGCATCGCCATCGAGGCACGCCTGTCCATGGACATGGCCTCCTCGCCCATGCAGGGCTCGCGGCTGCGGGTCGCCAGCGGCAACCTGGTCACCGCGCGTCCCATCGGCGTGCTCGAAGGCGTGGATTACCACCACACCGGTGAAGTGCGCCGGGTCGATCGCAAGGGCATCAACCGCCTGCTGGACGAACGCTCCATTGTGTTGCTGTCGCCGCTGGGTTATTCGCCCACGGGAGAGATCTTCAACCTGGCCTGTGAAGACGTCGCCACCCGGGCGGCCATCGACCTGGCGGCCGACAAGCTGTTGCTGTTCGGCGCCGAGCAAGGGCTTATCGGCGAGGACGGACGGTTGGTTCGGGAATTGCGTCCGCAACAGGTTCCGGGCCACATGCAGCGCCTGGGCAGCGACTATCAGGCCGAGCTGCTGGATGCGGCGGCCCAGGCCTGTCGTGGCGGCGTCGCACGCAGCCATATCGTCAGCTATGCCGAGGATGGCGCGCTGCTGGCTGAACTGTTCACCCGCGATGGCAGCGGTACGCTGGTGGCCCAGGAGCAATTCGAGGTGGTGCGCGAGGCGGCCATCGAAGACGTCGGCGGCCTGCTGGACCTGATCAGCCCACTGGAAGAGCAGGGGATTCTGGTGCGTCGCTCCCGTGAAGTGCTGGAACGCGAGATCGAACAGTTCAGCGTGGTCGAGCGCGAAGGCATGATCATCGCCTGCGCGGCGCTGTACCAGATCGCCGATTCGGACGCCGGGGAACTGGCCTGCCTGGCGGTGAACCCGGAATACCGCCACGGTGGCCGGGGCGATGAACTGCTGGAGCGAATCGAAACCCGGGCCCGCGCCCAAGGGCTCAAGACGCTGTTCGTGCTGACGACCCGGACTGCCCACTGGTTCCGCGAACGCGGTTTCGAGCCCAGCAGCGTCGACCGTCTGCCGGCAGCGCGGGCCTCGCTCTACAACTATCAACGTAATTCGAAGATCTTCGAAAAAGCCCTGTAGAGCCGTCCTGAACCCTGCGCGACCGCGATCTTGATTTCAGACAATGAGCAGCTAGTCTGGAACGCTCAAGATCGCACCGCGCGCGCCGTCGTCGTGATCATGATCGAAGCCATTGGAGGCGCCGGAGCCTATTTCGCCGCAGGATGAGCGGCCCTCGCAAAAGCCCGACAAAACACCATTCAGTAATCCTCGATATCGCCGATAAGCCTTGTCGCGACTTGATGACGCTTTAATGGCACCTTTATGTCGAAACGAGCTGAAAACTAATGAAACAATTCTTTTTGGATTTATAGAGAATCCATTATCCTGCCGGCCGGTGTCGCAGGGTTAGACCATGGTCTTAGTCACAAATGGTTACGATTGACTTGTCAGTCACGGTCTGGCGCTAATCGCGCATCCGCGGATTCCGGGCGTTCGATTCGGAACCAAAGACACACAAGAATTAGAAAACGAGAGGAGCGAAGCATGAACAAGTCCACCTTGGCCCTGGCTGTGGCCGTTGGGGTTTTGGCGCAGCAGGCAGGCGCCGCCGGTTTTATCGAAGACAGCAAGGCGTCTGTCAGTTCTCGTACGTTGTATTTCAACAACGACAACCATGAAACGGGCAGCGAGGATCTGCGCGAAACGGGCACCGGCCTCAAGTTCGACTACAAGTCTGGCTTCACGCAAGGTGTTGTTGGTTTCGGTATCGACGCTCAGGCGCTGGTAGGTATTCGTCTCGATGGGGGTAGGGGCCGTAACAACGGTTCCTATATGCCAGCCGATACCGATGGTTCGGCGGTACATGATTGGAGCCGTTTGTCCGGCAACGTGAAGGCGCTTTTCTCCAAGACCGAGGCCCACCTGGGTGGTGCCCTGGCGCCTAACCTGCCGATCCTGGTTGCCAACGACAGCCGTCTGCTACCACAGACCTTTGAAGGTGGCACCATCACCTCCAAGGAAATCGACAATGTGACCTTCAACGCCGGCCAGCTGGAACATGCCACTGGCCGTGCGTCCAGCAACAGCACTGGTCTGGCCGTGGCGGGCGGTACCGAGGAAAGCAACCAGTTCCGTTTCGCTGGCGCTGATTGGAAAGTCACCAAAGACCTGACCCTGCAGTACTACTACGCCAACCTGCAAGACTATTACAAACAGCACTTCCTGGGCGCTGTGCACGTCTTCCCGATCAGCGAAGGCCAGTCGTTCAAGACTGACCTGCGTTACTTCGACAGCAGCTCGGATGGCCGTAACGGCGATGCTGGCTATCGCTTCAATAACAACGGTGGTTATGCCAAGACCCCGGGCGAGGTCGATAACAAGACCTGGAGCGCCATGTTCACTTACACCCTGGGCGGCAGTGCCTTCCTGCTGGGTCACCAACAGGTCGGCGATGACGGTGGCTTTGTCTACCTGAACCAGGGCAACGTGGTTGACGGCAACAACCGTCCTGAAGGTGCTGGTGGTGCGAGTTTCTACCTGTTCACCGACAGCATGATCAACGGATTTGTCCGTGCCGGTGAAAATACCACCTTCGGTCAGTATTCCTACGACTTCGCTTCCTTAGGCGTTCCAGGCCTGAAAGCTTCGGTTGCCTACCTGCGTGGTGACGACGTCAAATCCGCCACCGCTGGTGGAAGCGATTACTCCGAGTGGGAACGCGACATGCGTGTGGATTACGTCATCCAGCAAGGTGCATTGAAAGGCTTCGGCACCACCCTGCGTCAGGGTACTTACCGTAGCAGCGGTGCAGGCGACAGCCAGGATCAGACCCGCCTGATCTTCAACTACACTTACAACTTCATGTAAGACGTAGAAAAGTAGAAAAGCCCCGCCCGGCGCAGTGCGCCCGGCGGGGCTTTTACGTGTTGACCTGCGCATTTTCTACGCCAGCTGTCCGCTAAGGTGCGGACTGCGTCGCGTCTTTACGCAGGATGAATGCACTGAACGCCAGGAAATCGTCCAGGTGTTGGGTAATGATCGCGACCATGATCGGCAGTTGCAGGGCTTGATAGTCATGCACGGCGATGTTTCTGAAGCCAACCATGTTCTTCAGGTTTTTAACCAGGCCTTCCTCCGCCCAGCCCCCTTGAAAAAGCAACTCGAACACGTCCCGGGCACTTTGTGGGACGCCCAGTCGCTCACGGCGAATCAAATGCTGGCCCATATCCAATGCCGCTTCACATGCACGCTGAATGTTCAGAACTGCCGAATCCTGGCGAGTGAAGTCGGTGGCAAACGTAGCGGGATTCTTCTCATATTCCTCCCGTACCCTGGCGACGCAACGCTCGATACTCGCTGCTTTATTGATCAGTACATCATCGGCCATACACGCTGCCTTCTTCCTGAATATCCTTGAGCAAGCCTGCTCGAGCTTCGTCGAAGGCTGTTTTCTCGCTGAGAACAAAACTTTCGAATAACCCCGCCTGTACGTCTCTGGCCCAGAGTCTCTGGCCTCGGGTCACGATCTGATATTGCATGACGGTGGTTGCCGCACGTAGGTCAATCAGATCCACCGGACTGCCAGCGATATCCGCCAAATCCCCTGAAAGCTGCCATAACGCCACAGGGTCAACCTCGCCGGACAAGAGCACAGCCAAATCGACATCACTGTCAGGCCCGGCGGTGCCCTGTGCATGGCTACCAAACAGGTAAACCGCCAGCAGACCAGGGAGTTGGTTTTGCAGATGAGTCAACAAGGCTTGAGTGTTCATGTTGCCTATCCTAGCCGCTCGTCCTGAAATCGCGTCAATAATTTCCGTAGTGTGGGTACAAAACAAAAAAAAGCCCCGCCCGGCATCACGCCGGGCGGGGCTTTACGTTTTTCGAGTCAGGCCCACCCCTGTAGCCGTCCTCGAAACTTCTCCTCTTTCAGCAACTCGAGGCCTTCTCGAACCTCGATGGCGATCTTGGGCCGATAGGCGGAATGGCGCCAGTGAACAGTTTTTTATATTCGCTAATGATCTAGATAAATGGATATTTATTCTTTTTAAAACAATCGAAACCGGTGCAAAGTTGGGCTCACGACAACCTCATCAGGAGCCGCACCATGAGCCTCAGACTCGGCGACATCGCCCCCGACTTCGAGCAGGATTCCAGCGCCGGCAAGATTCGCTTCCATGAATGGCTCGGCGACAGCTGGGGTGTGCTGTTTTCCCACCCGGCGGACTTCACACCGGTATGCACCACCGAGTTGGGCCTCACCGCCAAGCTCAAGGACGAGTTCGCCCAGCGCGGGGTCAAGGCCATTGCCCTCTCGGTGGACCCGGTGGACTCGCACCACAAGTGGATCGAGGACATCAACGAGACCCAGAACGCCGTGGTCAATTTTCCGATCCTGGCCGATGCCGATCGCAAGGTCTCGGACCTGTACGACCTGATCCACCCCAATGCCAGCGACACCTTGACCGTGCGTTCACTGTTCGTGATCGACCCGAACAAGAAGATTCGCCTGACCATCACCTACCCGGCCAGCACCGGGCGCAATTTCAACGAGATCCTGCGGGTGATCGATTCCCTGCAGCTGACCGACAACTACAAAGTCGCCACCCCGGCCAACTGGCAGGACGGTGATGAAGTGGTGATCGTGCCGTCGCTCAAGGATGAAGAGGAGCTCAAGCAGCGCTTTCCCAAGGGTTACCGCGCCGTGAAGCCTTACCTGCGCCTCACCCCGCAGCCCAATCGCTGAGGCAACACCTGAACCTGATCTGATGATCGTTCCCACGCTCTGCGTGGGAACGCCTCAACGGACGCTCTGCGTTCGGCTTTTGGGACGCAGAGCGTCCCTGGCTGCATTCCCACGCAGAGCGTGGGAACGATCAGTACCTGTGCACCAAGGGTTTTGGCCGTTTCGACGGCCTTTTTTATTGCGGCAAGGAAAGGATATTAAATATGTCTAAATTGCATAACTAAATGAATAAATATGATTTAAAGATATATTAATCCCCTGTTATGGTTTGACCCATGCAGCGAGATCGCCCGCCGCGAATCGCACGTGACAGTTAAGGAAGGGTAGGCATGTTGGTCGTCTCACTCGGTGGCAGTCCCAGCCAACGCTCCCGCTCAGGGGTGCTGCTGGAACGTTCGCAACGCTGGTTGCAGCAGCAAGGTGTGGAAGTGGTGAGTTATCAGATACGCGACTTCCCGGCCGAAGATCTGCTCCATGCCCGTTTCGACAGCCCGAAGGTGGTCGACCTGCTCCAGCAGATCGAAAACGCCGATGGCCTGTTGATCGCCACGCCGGTGTACAAGGCGTCTTTTTCCGGCGCGCTGAAGACTGTGCTGGACCTGCTGCCTGAGCGCGCCCTGGCCCATAAAGTGGTGTTGCCGATGGCAACCGGCGGCAGCATCGCCCACATGCTGGCGGTGGACTACGCCCTCAAGCCGGTGTTGTCGGCGCTCAAGGCCCAGGAAATGCTCCACGGGATTTTTGCCGAAGACAGCCAGATCGCTTACGGCGAAGGCAGCGTTCAGGCGCAATTGACGCCGGCCCTGCAACAGCGCCTGGACGAGGCGCTGGAACAGTTTTTCAGTGCCATGGCCCGTCGGCCCAGGCCGCTGGACCCCAATGTACTGAACGAACGTTTGCTGAGTGCTCGCTGGAGCATTTAAACCCCGAACACCCTGATTCAACTCACCTTACTCAGCCGCCAACGGCCCAGCAGGTGCAGCCAAAACCCCACAGCAAAAAGGAGAGGCGCCATGCGCACTGTCATTTTGCGTCGCGGGCTGGTCGCTCTGTTTGCTGCGGCTGTGTCCCTCGGCGTCATCGCTCAAGCTCAAGCCGAGACCTTGCGGATCGGTTATCAGAAATACGGCACCCTGGTGCTGCTCAAGGCCAAGGGCTCGTTGGAGAAACGCCTGGCTGCCCAAGGCGTGGACGTGCAATGGACCGAGTTCCCCGGCGGCCCGCAACTGCTGGAAGGCTTGAACGTCGGCTCCATCGACTTTGGCGTGACCGGTGAAACCCCGCCGGTGTTTGCCCAGGCCGCGGGTGCCGATCTGCTCTACGTCGCTTATGAGCCACCGGCGCCCACCAGCGAAGCCATCCTCGTGCCCAAGGGGTCGCCCATCCAGTCGGTGCAAGACCTCAAAGGCAAGAAAGTCGTGCTGAACAAAGGCTCCAACGTCCACTACCTGCTGGTGCGGGCGCTGGAAGACGCCGGCCTCAAGTATTCCGATATCCAGACCGTGTTCCTGCCGCCGGCCGACGCCCGTGCCGCGTTCGAACGGGGCAGCGTGGACGCCTGGGTGATCTGGGACCCGTACCAGGCTGCCGCCGAACAGCAATTGCAGGCACGCACCCTGCGTGACGGCAAAGGTATCGTCGATAACCACCAGTTCTACCTCGCCACCAAACCCTATGCGCAAAAGAATCCCCAGGTCATTACCGCCCTGGTGGAAGAGGTGCGCGCAGTGGGGGAGTGGTCCAAGGCCAATCCTGAAGACGTGACCAAGCAGGTTTCTCCGCTGCTCGGCCTGCCGGCGGACATCACCCTGACGTCGGTGAAACGCCAAGGCTACGGGGCGCTGTTCCTCACGCCGGAAGTGGTGGCGGCACAACAGAAAATCGCCGACAGCTTCTACCAGCTCAAATTGATTCCCAAGCCCTTGAGCATCAAGGACGTGATCTGGACGCCGCCGGCGGCCGTTGCGACCGCGCAGTAATTCGATTCCTTTAGGAGACCACTCCATGAGCCTCAATATTTTCTGGTTCCTGCCTACCCACGGCGACGGCCATTACCTTGGCACTGCCGAAGGCGCCCGCGCCGTCGATCACGGTTACCTGCAGCAGGTCGCCCAAGCCGCGGATCGACTGGGTTTCGGCGGCGTGCTGATCCCCACCGGGCGTTCTTGCGAGGACTCCTGGCTGGTGGCCGCTTCGTTGATTCCCGTGACCCAGCGCCTGAAATTCCTGGTGGCCCTGCGTCCCGGGATCATTTCCCCGACGGTGGCGGCGCGTCAGGCCGCGACCCTCGACCGGTTGTCCGGCGGGCGGGCGTTGTTCAACCTGGTGACCGGCGGTGACCCGGACGAACTGGCCGGCGATGGCCTGTTCCTCGACCACGAGCAACGCTACCAGGCCTCGGTGGAATTCACCCGCATCTGGCGCCGGGTGCTGGAAGGCGAGACCGTGGATTACGACGGCGAGCACATCAGTGTGAAGGGCGCCAAGCTGCTCTATCCGCCGATCCAGCAACCGCGTCCGCCGCTGTATTTCGGCGGCTCGTCGGAAGCCGCCCAGGACCTGGCGGCCGAGCAAGTGGAAATGGTGCTGACCTGGGGTGAGCCGCCTGCGGCCGTGGCGGAAAAAATCGCCCAGGTACGGGCCAAGGCGGCGAAGCTGGGCCGTACCGTGCGCTTCGGTATTCGCCTGCATGTGATCGTGCGGGAAACCAACGCCGAAGCCTGGCAGGCGGCCGACCGGCTGATCTCCCACCTGGACGACGACACCATCGCCCGTGCCCAGGCCTCCCTGGCGCGCTTCGATTCGGTGGGCCAGCAACGCATGGCCGCCCTGCACGGTGGCCGTCGCGACAAGCTGGAAGTCAGCCCCAACCTCTGGGCCGGTGTCGGCCTGGTACGCGGCGGTGCCGGTACGGCGCTGGTGGGCGATGGCCCGACCGTGGCGGCACGGGTCAAGGAATACGCCGACCTGGGCATCGACACCTTTATCTTCTCCGGTTATCCACACCTGGAAGAGTCCTATCGCGTGGCGGAACTGTTGTTCCCGCACCTGGACGTGGAGCGCCCTGAGCTGCCGAAAAGCCAGGGTTATGTGAGCCCGTTCGGTGAAATGGTCGCCAACGACATCCTGCCCAAAGCCGCGTCCCAGAGCTGAGGCGGCCATGAAGAAAATTATCCACAACCTCGCGCCCTGGGCGGTGCCGCTGTTGTTGCTGGCGGTCTGGCAACTGTCGGTGTCGGCTGGCTGGTTGTCCACGCGGATCCTGCCGGCACCAGTGGCGGTGATCGAAGCCGGGGTCAGCCTGGTGCGCAGCGGCGAGATCTGGACGCACCTGGCGATCAGCGGTTGGCGCGCAGCGGTCGGTTTCCTGATCGGCGGCGGCATCGGCCTGGCCCTGGGCTTCATCACCGGTTTGTCGAAATGGGGCGAACGCCTGCTGGACAGCTCCGTGCAAATGGTCAGGAACGTCCCGCACCTGGCGCTGATTCCGCTGGTGATCCTGTGGTTCGGCATCGACGAGTCGGCGAAGATTTTCCTGGTGGCCTTGGGCACGCTGTTTCCCATCTACCTCAACACCTACCACGGGATTCGCAACGTCGACCCGGCGCTGGTGGAGATGTCCCGCAGCTACGGCCTGTCCGGCTTCAGCCTGTTTCGCCAGGTGATCCTGCCGGGGGCCTTGCCTTCGATCCTGGTGGGCGTGCGCTTTGCCCTAGGTTTCATGTGGCTGACGCTGATCGTGGCGGAAACCATCTCGGCCAGCTCCGGCATCGGTTACCTGGCGATGAATGCCCGGGAGTTCCTGCAGACCGATGTGGTGGTGCTGGCAATTCTCCTGTACGCCGTGCTGGGCAAATTGGCCGACCTGGCCGCTCGCGGGCTTGAGCGGGTCTGGCTGCGCTGGCACCCGGCGTACCAGGTGAACAAGGGCGGTGTGGCATGACCGCTCAACAACCTCCGCGTCTGCTGCGTGGCATCCCGCTGGCGGTGCGCAAGCTGCAAAAAGCTTTCGGCACGCGCCAGGTATTGCGCGACATCGACCTGCATATCCCGGCCGGGCAGTTCGTGGCCGTGGTCGGTCGCAGTGGCTGTGGCAAAAGTACCTTGCTGCGCTTGTTGGCTGGCCTCGATCAGCCCACCGGTGGACAGCTGTTGGCCGGTTCGGCGTCGTTGAGCGATGCACGGGAAGACACGCGGCTGATGTTTCAGGAGGCACGTTTGCTGCCCTGGAAAAAAATCATCGATAACGTCGGCCTCGGCCTCAAGGGCAATTGGCGCCCGCAAGCGTTGCAGGCACTGGAGGCGGTGGGCCTGGCCGACCGCGCCCATGAGTGGCCGGCGGCGCTGTCCGGCGGCCAGAAACAACGGGTGGCCCTGGCCCGCGCATTGATTCATCAGCCGCGGCTGTTGCTGCTCGACGAACCCTTGGGAGCGCTGGACGCCCTGACCCGTATCGAGATGCAGCAACTGATCGAAAACCTCTGGCGGCAGCACGGCTTCACGGTGTTGCTGGTGACCCACGACGTCAGCGAAGCGGTGGCGATTGCCGATAGGGTGATCCTGATCGAGGACGGCCAGATCGGCCTCGACCTGGCCATCGACCTGCCGCGTCCACGGGCTCGCGGCTCTCATCGCCTGGCGAGCCTGGAAACCGAAGTCCTCAACCGTGTGTTGTCCTTGCCCGGCCAACCGCCGGACCCCGAACCCGTTTCACCCTTGCCCACGCAGTTGCGGTGGGCGCAATGAAGCAGCTTCAAGCGGCAAGCTACAAGCTGCAAGAAGAGGCGCGTGCTTTTCCTTGCAGCTTGTAGCTCGAAGCTTGCAGCTCATTTCGACCCCAGGAGAAATCGTATGACTATCAAAGCCATCAACGTACGCAACCAGTTCAAAGGCACCATCAAGGAAATCGTCGAAGGCGACGTGCTGTCGGAAATCGACGTGCAAACCGCCTCCGGCATCGTCACCTCGGTCATCACCACCCGCTCGGTCAAGGAGCTGGAGCTGGCCATTGGCAGCGAAGTGATCGCCTTCGTGAAATCCACCGAAGTGTCTATCGCCAAGTTGTGAGCGATGGTTCACCCACAGCCCCGGACGGCGTAAGCCTTTCGGGGCTTTTCGGTTTTCTGGTGGCCTGTGAATACGCTTTGATCGTTCCCACGCTCTGCGTGGTAACGGCTCTACGGACGCTCCGCGTTCGGCTCTTGGGGACGCGGAACGTCCCTGGCTGCATTCCCACGCGGAGCGTGGGAACGATCAATCAGAACGCTTGGGCAAATACGGCGGCAGGTACAGCCCCAGGTACGCATCGAACACCCGCATGCCTTCTTCGGCCATGCGCGGGGTGATCTGGCCGTGCTGCTGTATCGAGCGGGCGTAGACGCGGTCGCCCAGCTCCATGGCCAGGGCGAACACATCGACGTCGCCGGGCAGGGGCGGCAGGGCGAAATGGTGGTCGAACACCTTGTGCATCAAGTCACTCAGCTCAAGGTCGTGTTGGCGGTCGGCCTGGGTAACTTCGGTCAGGCCGTGCTGGGCCAGGATCAACTGGCGCGCGGCGGCGTCCTGGTTGTAGATGGCGAGCATGCGCTGTTCCACCAGCCGTGACAGGTCGTGCCAATGGTTCAGCGCCGCATGATCGATCGGTGCTTGCAGGCCCGCGCGAAAAGCGGCGTGGACATCGGCAGTCAGGGCTTCGAGCAGGGCCGGGACGCTGGCGAAGAAGTGGTACACGGAAGAGGGCGGGATCCCGGCGCGCTCGGCGACGCTGTAGATCGACAGGCTGGCCACGCCTTCGGCGGCAAGCAGCGTACGGGCGGCATCGAGAATGGTGTCGATCCGGGCCTGGCTGCGTGCGCGGGGTTTGCGGGGTGTGGCGATGCGTGTCATGAAGCTCTCCTGCGGGGCTGCCGGGCATTGTACGCAGAGCGAGCGGAGGGTCCATAGCTGCACTTGGGAAGAAAGGAGTCCCTGTGGCGAGGGAGCTTGCTCCCGCTGGGCTGCGAAGCAGCCCTTAAGTCAGCCACTGCGGGGCTCCAAATTGTCCGCTTAAGCCTTTTTGGGCTGCTGCGCAGCCCAGCGGGAGCAAGCTCCCTCGCCACAATGATGGGTGAGTAGCCATAAAAAAACGCCGCAGCCCTGAGGCCTGCGGCGTCTTTTTACCGCAACCGCTTACACGGTATGCAGGTACCAGTTGTACTCGAGGTCGGAGATGGAGTGTTCGAACTCCTCCAGCTCACTCTCCTTGCAGGCCACGAAGATATCGATGTATTTCGGATCGATGTACTTGGCCATGACTTCGCTGTCGTCCAGTTCGCGCAGGGCATCGCGCAAGTTGTTCGGCAGGCTTTGCTCGTTTTGCTCGTAGCTGTTGCCTTCCACTGGCGCACCGGGCTCGATCTTGTTGACCAGGCCATGGTGCACGCCCGCCAACACGGCCGCCATCAGCAGGTAGGGGTTGGCATCGGCGCCGGCGACGCGGTGTTCCAGGCGCACGGCATCGGCCGAGCCGGTCGGCACGCGCAAGGCCACGGTGCGGTTGTCCAGGCCCCAGGTCGGCGAGTTCGGCACGTAGAACTGTGCGCCGAAACGACGGTAGGAGTTGACGTTCGGGCAGAGGAAAGCCATCTGCGCGGGCAGGGTCTCGAGCACACCGCCGATCGCGTGACGCAGTGCGGCGTTCTGCTCGGGATCCTCGCTGGCAAAGATATTCTTGCCGTCTTTATCCAGAATCGAAATGTGGACGTGCAACCCGTTGCCCGCCTGGCCCGGATACGGCTTGGCCATGAAGGTGGTATCCATTTCATGGTCGTAGGCGATGTTCTTGATCAGGCGCTTGAGCAGTACCGCGTAGTCGCAAGCCTTGATCGGATCGGCCACGTGGTGCAGGTTCACTTCGAACTGCGCCGGGGCACTTTCCTTGACGATGGCGTCGGCGGGAATGCCTTGCTCCTTGGCCCCTTCCAGAATGTCCTGGAGGCAATCGACGTATTCGTCGAGGTCATCGATCAGGTAGACCTGTGTCGAATGCGGGCGTTTGCCGGAAATCGGCGAGCGGGGCGGTTGTGGGCGTCCATTCACGTTCTCCTGGTCGATCAGGTAGAACTCCAGCTCGAATGCGGCGCAGATGGTCAGGCCCAGTTCATCGAACTTGGTCACGACTTGGCGCAGGACTTCACGGGGATCGGCGAAGAAAGGTTCGCCTTCGAGTTCGTGCATGGTCATCAACAGTTGCGCAGTCGGGCGCTTCTGCCAAGGCTCGTTGCACAGGGTGTCAGGGATTGGATAACAGATCCGGTCAGCATCACCGATATCCAGGCCCAGGCCGGTGCTTTCCACCGTAGAGCCATTGATATCCAGAGCAAATAAAGAGGCCGGCAGGTTGATGCCTTTCTCGTAAACCTTGTGGAGGCTGGTGCGTTCTATGCGCTTGCCGCGCACCACACCATTCATATCCGCAATCAGAAGGTCAACGTACAGAACCTCAGGATGTTCCTTAAGGAACGCGTTCGCTTCGTTAAGCTGAACGGCACGCGGGGGTACCGACATGATGCAACACCTTTGTTGTTAAAAATATCAATCATTGATCTCTTCGAAAGCCAGTCAACCCGAACGGCATGCCGAAGTCAAGCAGGGCCTTTTTTGCCCTAAAAAAGCACCTGCAGGGCTTTTTTGAGGCAATTTAGGGCGTTTTTTTCCCTTTAGGGGCCTTGGCGCCCGCAGGCTTGAGCGGGCCGTGTTGTATTTTTTACGGGGGTGTTGTGTAAAAAAATGAACAAGGCTAAGCTCGATTCAAACCCATAACAGCAATAATACCGGGGTGCTTCATGTCTCGCCTGCCGTTAATCGGCGTCACCACCTGCTCCAGGCAGATGGGTCTGCATGCTTATCACACCAGCGGCGATAAATATGCCCGGGCTGTCGCGACAGCTGCCAAGGGCTTGCCAGTGCTGCTTCCGTCCCTGGCGGATCTGTTCCCGCCGTCCGATATTCTGGACGCCCTGGACGGCATTCTTCTGACCGGCTCTCCTTCCAATGTAGAACCTTTTCACTATCAGGGCCCAGCCAGCGCGCCGGGCACTGCCCATGATCCTGCACGGGACGCCACCACCCTGCCGCTGATCCGCGCCGCTGTCGAGGCGGGCGTCCCGGTGCTGGGCATTTGTCGCGGTTTCCAGGAGATGAACGTAGCCTTTGGCGGCAGCCTGCATCAGAAAGTTCATGAAGTCGGAACGTTCATCGATCATCGTGAAGACGAGACGCAAGCGGTGGAGGTCCAATACGGTCCTGCCCACGCCGTGCACATCCAGCCTGGCGGCATACTGGCAGGCCTGGGGCTGCCCCGGTTGATTGAGGTCAACTCGATCCACAGCCAGGGCATCGAGCGCCTGGCGCCTGGGCTGCGGGCCGAAGCGGTGGCGCCGGATGGCCTGATCGAGGCTGTTTCGGTGCCAGAAGGCAAGGCTTTTGCTTTAGGTGTGCAATGGCACCCTGAATGGGAGGTAAGCTCTAACCCGCACTACCTTGCGATTTTCCAGGCATTTGGCGATGCCTGCCGAGCAAGGGCAACACAACGCGACGCAGATGCGTCAAACAACGCCTGACAACTAATAGCAGTCAGGAAACTCACGCCTAGAGGCATTTATGAGTAACAACCTCGACCAGCTCACCGATTGGTTGAAAGACCACAAGATCACAGAAGTCGAATGCATGATTGGCGACCTGACCGGTATCACCCGGGGCAAGATCTCGCCGACCAACAAGTTCATCGCCGAGAAAGGCATGCGCCTGCCCGAGAGCGTTCTGCTCCAGACCGTTACGGGCGACTATGTCGAAGACGACATCTATTACGAACTGCTCGACCCGGCTGACATCGACATGATCTGCCGCCCGGACGAGAACGCCGTGTTCCTTGTGCCGTGGGCCATCGAGCCCACCGCCCAGGTCATCCACGACGCCTACGACAAGCAGGGCAACCCCATCGAGCTGTCGCCGCGCAACGTGCTCAAGAAAGTGCTCAAGCTTTATGCCGACAAAGGTTGGCAGCCCATCGTCGCGCCGGAAATGGAGTTCTACCTGACCAAGCGCAGCGACGACCCGGACTTTCCGCTGCAACCGCCCATTGGCCGCTCTGGCCGCCCGGAAACCGGTCGCCAGTCTTTCTCGATCGAAGCGGCCAACGAATTCGATCCGCTGTTCGAAGACGTCTACGACTGGTGCGAACTGCAGGAGCTGGACCTCGATACCCTGATCCACGAGGACGGCACGGCGCAGATGGAAATCAATTTCCGTCACGGCGATGCCCTGTCCCTGGCCGACCAGATCCTGGTGTTCAAGCGCACCATGCGCGAGGCGGCACTCAAGCACGACGTGGCCGCCACCTTCATGGCCAAGCCCATGACCGGCGAGCCGGGCAGTGCGATGCACCTGCACCAGAGCATCATCGACAAGGAAACCGGCAAGAACGTCTTCTCCAATGAAGACGGGACCATGAGCGATCTGTTCCTGCACCACATCGGTGGCTTGCAGAAGTTCATCCCCGAGCTGTTGCCGCTGTTCGCCCCCAACGTCAACTCGTTCCGCCGCTTCCTGCCGGACACCTCGGCACCGGTGAACGTGGAGTGGGGCGAAGAGAACCGCACCGTCGGCCTGCGCGTGCCGGACGCCGGGCCGCAGAACCGTCGGGTGGAAAACCGCTTGCCGGGCGCCGACGCCAACCCGTACCTGGCGATTGCCGCCAGCCTGCTGTGTGGCTTCATCGGCATGGTCGAAGGCATCGACCCGAGCGCGCCGGTGGTGGGCCGTGGCTACGAGCGCCGCAACCTGCGTTTGCCGCTGACCATCGAAGACGCCCTGGAACGCATGGAAAACAGCACCACCATCGAGAAATACCTGGGCAAGAAATTCATCACAGGCTACGTCGCGGTCAAGCGGGCCGAGCATGAAAACTTCAAGCGCGTCATCAGTTCGTGGGAGCGGGAATTCCTGCTCTTTGCCGTCTGAAGCGCCGGGCGAGGCTGCTTCAGGCAGCTTCGCCTTCACCGATAACAGGAGAATTCGCATGACCCGCAATAACCCGCAAACCCGTGAATGGCAGGCCCTGAGCAACGATCATCACTTGGCGCCGTTCAGCGATTTCAAGCAGCTCAAAGAGAAAGGCCCGCGCATCATCACCCACGCCAAGGGTGTCTACCTCTGGGACAGTGAAGGCAACAAGATCCTCGACGGCATGGCCGGCCTCTGGTGCGTGGCCGTCGGTTATGGCCGCGAGGAACTGGCCGACGCCGCCAGCCAGCAGATGCGCGAACTGCCGTACTACAACCTGTTCTTCCAGACGGCCCACCCGCCGGTGCTGGAATTGTCCAAAGCCATCGCCGACATCGCCCCTGAAGGCATGAATCACGTGTTCTTCACCGGTTCCGGCTCCGAGGGCAACGACACCATGCTGCGCATGGTCCGCCACTATTGGGCGATCAAGGGCCAGCCGAACAAGAAAGTCATCATCAGCCGCAAGAACGGTTATCACGGTTCGACCGTCGCGGGCGCGAGCCTGGGCGGCATGACCTATATGCACGAGCAGGGCGACCTGCCGATCCCGGGCATTGTCCACATCGCCCAGCCTTACTGGTTCGGCGAAGGCGGCGACATGAGCCCCGAAGAGTTCGGCGTGTGGGCGGCCAACCAGTTGGAAGAAAAGATCCTGGAGATCGGCGTGGACAACGTCGGAGCCTTCATCGCCGAGCCGATCCAGGGCGCCGGTGGCGTGATCGTGCCGCCGGACAGCTACTGGCCGCGCATGAAGGAAATCCTCGCCAAGTACGACATTCTGTTCGTGGCCGACGAAGTGATCTGTGGCTTCGGCCGCACCGGTGAGTGGTTCGGTACCGACCATTACGGGTTGAAACCGCACATGATGACCATCGCCAAGGGCCTGACCTCCGGCTATATCCCCATGGGTGGGCTGATCGTGCGCGACGACGTGGTCGCGGTGCTCAATGAAGGCGGTGACTTCAACCACGGCTTTACCTACTCCGGTCACCCGGTGGCCGCGGCGGTGGCCCTGGAAAACATCCGCATCCTGCGCGACGAGAAGATCATCGAGCGTGTCCATGGCGAAACGGCACCCTATTTGCAGAAGCGTTTGCGGGAACTGAACGATCATCCGCTGGTGGGTGAAGTACGCGGGGTCGGTTTGCTGGGGGCGATCGAACTGGTCCAGGACAAGGCCACGCGCAAACGCTACGAAGGCAAGGGCGTGGGCATGATCTGCCGGCAGTTCTGCTTCGATAACGGGCTGATCATGCGCGCGGTGGGCGACACCATGATCATTGCGCCGCCGCTGGTGATCAGCAAGGCCGAGATCGATGAATTGGTGACCAAGGCGCGGCAGTGCCTGGACCTGACGCTCAGTGCGTTGCAGGGCTAAGTGCTAGGCTCTGAGCGAGGTGCCTGCAAGGGCCTCGCCCAGCGTGAACAAAAGGCTGGGCCTGTGTTGAAAGCCTGCCCTGTAACTTGCCAGACTACCGCCTGTTCAAGTTGCCCGCGAGCCGGCTACTGAACGTGGCTAAAAAGAATAACTGGAGCATCAATCCATGAAGGCATTAGGTATGAAGATAGCTGGCAAGACCCTCCTGGCCATGTCCCTGATGGGCGTGATGGCGGGCGCCGTCCAGGCGGACGACAAAGTGCTGCATGTCTACAACTGGTCCGACTACATTGCGCCGGACACCGTCGCCAAGTTCGAGAAAGAAACGGGGATCAAAGTCGTCTACGACGTGTTCGACAGCAACGAAACCCTGGAAGCCAAGTTGCTGGCCGGCAAGTCCGGTTATGACATCGTGGTGCCGTCGAACAACTTCCTGGCCAAGCAGATCAAGGCCGGGGTCTACCAGGAGCTGGACAAGTCCAAGCTGCCGAACTGGAAGAACCTGGACACCGACCTGCTCAAGGCTGTCGGCGATGCCAGCGACCAAGGCAACAAACACGCCTTCCCTTACATGTGGGGCACCATCGGCATCGGTTACAACCCCGAGAAGGTCAAGGCCGCATTGGGCGTCGACAAGATCGATTCCTGGGACACCCTGCTCAAGCCCGAGAACATCGCCAAGCTCAAGAGCTGCGGCGTGAGCTTCCTCGATTCGCCAACCGAAATGATTCCGGTGGCCCTGCATTACCTTGGCTACCCGACCGACAGCCAGGACAAGAAACAACTGGCCGAGGCCGAAGCGCTGTTCCTCAAGTTGCGTCCATCGATCGGTTACTTCCACTCTTCCAAATACATTTCCGACCTGGCCAACGGCAACATCTGCGTCGCCGTGGGCTACTCGGGTGATATCGAGCAATCCAAGAGCCGTGCTGCCGAGGCTGGCGGCAAAGTGAAAGTGGCCTACACCATTCCGAAGGAAGGTGCCGGTTCGTTCTATGACATGGTCGCCATTCCCAAGGATGCCGAAAATGTCGAGGCCGCTTATAAATGGATGAACTTCATCATGCAGCCGGAAATCATGGCGGAGATCACCGACAACGTGCGTTTCCCTAACGGCAACAAGGCCGCCACCGCTCTGGTGGACAAGGAAATCTCCGGTGACCCGAGCATTTACCCATCGGACGAAGTGAAGGCCAAGCTGTACGCCATCAGCGATCTGCCGCCGGCGACCCAGCGGATCCTGACCCGCAGCTGGACCAAGATCAAGTCCGGTAAATAAGCCGGTCTGAAGCATCCTCCTGTTGTCGCTGGCATTGCTGCGGCGGCAACAGGAGCAACTCAATAACTAAAAGTTTTGCTGGATCGGTTTATCGAGGGTAAGTTGCGCGCCGGTTTTGTTGCAGGGTCCATCGTGGCCAAGTAACGGGGGCAACTTGGGCCCAACTATTTAAGAGGACCTCCACGTGCCAGTCTTTTCTTTGTTACGCAACGCCTTGCTGGTCGGCGCCGGCCTGACGCTCGCCGTCAGTGTCCAGGCCGCTTCCACCGTGCATATTTATAATTGGTCGGACTACATTGGCGAGACCACCTTGGCGGATTTCGAAAAAGCCACTGGCATCAAGCCGGTGTATGACGTGTTCGACTCCAACGAAACCCTGGAAGGCAAGTTGCTGGCCGGACGTACCGGTTACGACGTGGTCGTGCCGTCCAACCACTTCCTGGGCAAGCAGATCAAGGCCGGGGCGTTCCAGAAGCTCGACAAGGCGCAGTTGCCCAACTACGCCAACCTCGACCCTGCGCTGCTCAAGCGCCTGGAAAAGAACGACCCGGGCAACCAGTACGCCGTGCCTTACCTATGGGGCACCAACGGCATCGGCTATAACGTCGAGAAGATCAAGGCGGTCCTGGGCGTCGAGAAGATCGATTCGTGGGCCATGCTGTTCGAACCGGAAAACATCAAGAAGCTCTCCAGCTGCGGTGTTTCGTTCCTCGACTCGGGCGACGAAATGATCCCGGCGATGCTCAATTACCTGGGCCTGAACCCCAACAGCGAAGACCCCGAAGACTACAAGAAGGCCGAGGCGCAGCTGCTCAAGATCCGGCCTTACGTGACCTACTTCAATTCCTCCAAGTACATCTCCGACCTGGCCAATGGCGAGATCTGCGTGGCGGCCGGTTTTTCCGGCGACATCTTCCAGGCCCGCGCTCGTGCCAGCGAGGCCGGCAAGGGCGTCAACATCGCCTACGTGATTCCCAAGGAAGGCGGCAATCTCTGGTTCGACATGTTGGCGATCCCGCGTGACGCCACCAACGTCAAGCAAGCGCATGCCTTCATCAACTATGTGCTCAAGCCTGAGGTCATCGCCCAGGTCAGCGACGTTGTCGGTTATGCCAACCCGAACCCGAAGGCCGGCGAACTGATGGACCAGAAAGTACGCACCGATGAAGCGGTTTACCCACCGCAAGCGGTCGTCGACAAGCTCTACGTCAACTCCGAGTTGCCGCCCAAGATCCAACGCCTCATGACCCGCAGCTGGACCAAGGTCAAGTCGGGTAAATAACCTCAACACTCTTGTTCGTCCGAGTAGGGCGAACTGCAAATTCTGTGGGAGTTTCGTAAATGGCAGTTGCCTCCGGCGCCTATAAGAAAGCCCTCGAGGGCGACCAGACACCCAAACAGGTGCTGGTCAAAATCGACCGGGTCACGAAGAAGTTCGACGAGACGATTGCCGTGGACGATGTGTCCCTGGAAATCAAGAAAGGCGAGATCTTCGCCTTGCTCGGCGGTTCGGGATCGGGCAAATCCACCTTGCTGCGCATGCTGGCCGGTTTCGAGCGGCCCACCGAGGGACGGATTTTCCTCGACGGTGTGGACATCACCGACATGCCGCCCTATGAGCGGCCGATCAATATGATGTTCCAGTCCTACGCCCTGTTCCCGCATATGACCGTGGCGCAGAACATCGCCTTCGGCCTGCAACAGGACAAGATCCCGAAGGCCGAGATCGATGCTCGCGTGGCGGAGATGCTCAAGCTGGTGCAGATGAGCCAGTACGCCAAGCGCAAGCCGCATCAGCTCTCCGGCGGCCAGCGCCAGCGTGTGGCCTTGGCCCGTTCCCTGGCCAAACGGCCGAAGCTGTTGCTGCTCGATGAGCCGATGGGCGCGCTGGATAAAAAACTGCGCTCGCAGATGCAACTGGAGCTGGTGGAGATCATCGAGCGGGTTGGCGTGACTTGCGTCATGGTGACCCACGACCAGGAAGAGGCCATGACCATGGCCGAACGTATCGCGATCATGCACCTGGGCTGGATCGCCCAGATCGGCAGCCCGATCGACATCTACGAGACCCCGACCAGCCGGCTGGTCTGCGAGTTCATCGGCAACGTCAACATCTTCGAGACCGAAGTGGTGGACGACGCCGAAGGCCACGCGGTGCTGACCTGCAAGGACCTGGACCGCAACATCTACGTCGGCCACGGCATCAGCACCTCGGTGCAGGACAAGTCCGTGACCTACGCCATTCGCCCGGAAAAACTGCTGGTCACTTCCGAGCCGCCGACCTGCGAGCACAACTGGTCCAGCGGCAAGGTCCATGACATCGCCTACCTGGGCGGCCACTCGGTGTTCTACGTCGAGCTGCCAAGTGGCAAACTGGTACAGTCCTTCGTGGCCAACGCCGAACGCCGTGGCCAGCGCCCGACCTGGGGCGACCAGGTGTTCGTCTGGTGGGAAGACGACAGCGGCGTGGTGCTTCGCTCATGAACATGCGCAAACTCAAACGCCGACTCGATCGAATAACGCCCGGTGGCCGCCAACTGGTCATCGGGGTGCCCTTCATCTGGCTGTTCCTGTTCTTCATGCTGCCGTTCTTCATCGTCCTGAAGATCAGCTTTGCCGAAGCCGACGTGGCCATCCCGCCATACACCGAGATCTACAGCTACGTCGACCAGAAGCTGCAGGTGCTGCTCAACCTTGCCAACTACGCGATGCTGAGCGAGGACGAGCTGTACATCGCCGCCTACCTCGGTTCGCTGAAAATGGCCCTGATCAGCACGCTCTTGTGCCTGGTGATCGGCTACCCGATGGCCTATGGCATCGCCAACGCTCGCAAAGAGATGCAGACGGTGCTGGTGCTGCTGATCATGATGCCGACCTGGACCGCGATCCTGATCCGCGTCTACGCGTGGATGGGCATCCTCAGCAACAACGGCTTGCTCAACGGCTTTTTGCTGAGCATGGGTTGGATCAGCGAACCGCTGCAGATCCTCAACACCAACCTGGCGGTGTATATCGGGGTCGTCTACTCCTATCTGCCGTTCATGATCCTGCCGCTGTACGCCAACTTGGTGAAACATGACGCCAGCCTGTTGGAAGCCGCGTCGGACCTGGGGTCGAGTACCTTCAACAGTTTCTGGAAAATCACTGTGCCGCTGTCCAAGAACGGCATCGTCGCCGGCTGCATGCTGGTGTTCATCCCGGTGGTGGGCGAGTTCGTGATCCCGGAACTGCTGGGCGGCCCCGAAACCCTGATGATCGGCAAAGTGCTGTGGCAGGAATTCTTCAATAACCGAGACTGGCCGGTGGCATCCGCCCTGGCGGTGGTGATGCTGGCGATCCTGATCGTGCCCATCATCCTGTTCAACCGCAGTCAGGCCAAAGAAATGGAGGGCAAGGAATGAAGCGCTTCAGTTTTTCAAGCCTGATGCTGGTGCTGGGTTTGCTGTTCATCTACGCACCGATGCTGATCCTGGTGATCTATTCGTTCAACGCCTCGAAACTGGTGACGGTGTGGGGCGGCTGGTCGATCAAGTGGTACGTCGGCCTGCTGGACAACAGTCAGTTGATGGGCTCGGTGGTGCGCTCGCTGGAAATCGCCTGCTACACGGCGATTGCCGCGGTGGCCCTGGGGACGCTGGCGGCCTTCGTGTTGACCCGCATCACCCACTTCAAGGGCCGCACGCTGTTCGGCGGCCTGGTCACCGCGCCGCTGGTGATGCCGGAAGTCATCACCGGTCTGTCGCTGTTGCTGCTGTTCGTCGCCATGGCGCAGATGATTGGCTGGCCCCAGGAGCGTGGCATCGTCACGATCTGGATCGCCCACACCACGTTCTGCGCGGCCTATGTGGCGGTGGTGGTCTCGGCACGTTTGCGTGAGCTGGACCTGTCCATCGAAGAGGCCGCCATGGACCTCGGTGCCCGGCCGTGGAAGGTGTTCTTTTTGATCACCATCCCGATGATCGCGCCGTCGCTGGCGGCGGGGGGCATGATGTCGTTCGCGTTGTCCCTGGATGACCTGGTGCTGGCGAGCTTCGTCTCCGGCCCTGGCTCGACGACCTTGCCGATGGAAGTCTTCTCGGCCGTGCGCCTGGGAGTAAAGCCGGAAATCAATGCTGTGGCGAGCCTGATCCTGCTGGCGGTGTCGCTGGTGACCTTCCTGGTCTGGTACTTCAGCCGCCGGGCCGAGGAGAATCGCAAGCGCGCGATCCAGCAAGCCATCGAAGAAAGCGCCGCCGACTCCTGGAAACAACCGGAAGTCCGCCGGGCCGAGACCGCACCGGTCTGAATGCGGGAGCGGGCTTGCTCGCGATAGCGGTACGACAGTCAATGCAGATGTCGATCGTTCCCACGCTCTGCGTGGGAATGCATCCCGTGACGCTCTGCGTCCCCTTCCAGAAGCGGAACGCGGAGCGTCCCTGGCGGCATTCCCACGCGGCGCGTGGGAACGATCGATACCTGTGGGAGCGAGCTTGCTCGCGATAGCGGCCGGCAGGTTATTGGCCGTTCACTTCTTCAACGCGTCATGGGCCTCCAGGGCTCGCAGGGAATAGATGTACGCCGCGCCGGCATTCAATGACACGGCGGTGGCCAGGGTCGCGGCGATTTCTTCACGGGTGGCGCCGGCCTTGATGGCGGCGTCGGTGTGAACGCCAATGCAGCCGTCGCAGCGTGTGGTGATGGCCACGGCGATGGAGATCAGCTCGCGGGTCTTGGCATCGAGCACGTTGTTTTCAGCCGCGGCTTCGTCCAGGGCCATGTAGGCCTTGACCATCTTCGGATTGCTCTTACCCAGGGCGCCAAAGGCGCTCTTGATGGTGGGCAGCAGTTCGGACCAGTTATTGAACATAGCGTTGACTCCTGTGAAAGAGGCGGGGAAGTGAGCCCCTGTAGTCTTGACCATCCGTGACGATCAAGCCCGGTTCAGCGGTGAAAAAGATCGGCACGCCGGGTTCAGGGCGCCCGGGTGGGCAGCAGCTTCAGGGTCGTGCGGGTATTGGCGACCACTTCTTCCTCGGCCAGGTGCGCCTGGTAATAGACCCCTTCCATATACGCCTCGGCCTGGTCCTCGTAATGCTTGTCGAACGGCACGCCGCTCTGGCCGACGGGGTTGATGGTGACGCTATGGCTCGGGTCGGCGAAGTCGATGATGCGCCGGGTCGAAGGCCCGTAGGTCACCGGCCACGGCGCCGGGCCGATTCTGGCGGAGAGGTTGTTGGGCACTTCATGGGTACCAGGGGCCGCAAACGGCCCCACGTTGAAGACACGGTCAAGCGGCTTTTGCTGGCCCAGCGGATGACCATGGGTCAGGGTGTGAGCCTTGCCCCATTGCCATTGCGTGGCATCGTCGCCCAGGGTGGCCCGCAGGTGCGCCAGGCTTTTCTTCCAGGCGACGCTCACCGTGTCGGCACGGGTTTCGGTGCCCAGCGTCGTGCGGTCATCCCACCACGGTGAATCCTTCGATGCCGCCAGGCGTGGCAGGGCCGCGTCGATCACCCGGGTCGACAGCGCGGTGTCGAAGAACCCATCGCCCAGTTCATCGTGCAGGGCGGCGTCGGCCAGGTTGAACAGGAACTGGTTGAACAGCGTGGCGTTGATGGAGTCCAGCGGGTAATCACCTTTCCATTGGGCCAGTTGTTCCACCCATTTGCGTTCCTGCGGGTCGCTGACCACTTCACGCAGCACCGGCAACAACGGCGCGAGCACGCGAGGGCCGTAGGCGGTGGTGGTGCCCAGTTGCAGCTTCTGGGTGGTTTGGATGTCCCATTTCGCCTGCTTGTCGCTGAGCTGCTGGTTGAGTTGCTGGCCGCGGTCGGCGGGATTGTAGTAACCGGGGATCTCGATACCGCTGGCCGGCACCGGTTGGAAGTTGGCCGAGACGATGTAGCCCCGCGCCGGGTTCTCTTCCTGGGGGTTGCTGCTGAACGGGTAGAAACCTTCCTTTTCCGACTCCGGGCTGCTGCCATCGAGGATGAACGCGGGTTTCACGCCGGCGGGGCGCTTGGGCAGTTGCGCGGCGGCCCACCAGCCGATATCGCCCTTGGCGTTGGCCCACACCACGTTCAGCCCAGGGGCATGGATCTCGGCCGAGGCGCCACGGGCCTTGGCCAGGGTATCGGCGCGGTTGAGCTGGTAAAAGGCGTCGAGGATCGGGTTGCGACTTTCCAGGAACCCCCACCACATGGCGACCGGGGTCTTGCCGGCGTTCGCACCGAGGACATCGTTGATGATCGGGCCGTGGGGCGACTGGCGCAGCACCAGCGTCACCGGCGCCTGGCCCTTGACCGCGATCTGCTGTTCGCTGCGGGTCATGTCCACCCATTGGCCGCGATACCAGACCTGCTCGGGATTGTCCGGGTTGACCTTCTCGGCGATCAGGTCCAGGTCGTCGTTCTGGAACATGGTGATGCTCCAGCCGAAATCCTTGTTCATGCCCAGCGTGGCGAAGGGCATCAAGGCCTGGTAGTGCCCGTAGAGCTCGAAACCCGGCGCGGACAGGTGCGCCTCGTACCACACCGACGGCGTGGAAAAGCGGATATGCGGGTCGCCCGCCAGCAATGGCTTGCCGCTGTGGGTACGGCTGCCGGCAAGCGCCCAGGCGTTGCTGCCCTCGAACTGCGGCAGGCCGTTTTCCGCCAGGGCCTGCTCGCTCAGGCGGGCCAGGGCATTGAGGTCTTTCCAGTCGGCGGCGGCCAGGGGCAGGCCGCGCTTGGGACCGTCGACCAGCACACCCTGGGGTTGCCAGTCGAGGTCGAAGACGTTCAGGTACTCGGCGCCCAGTTGATCGCGCACGTAGGTCAGCAGCGGTTCGGTACGGAACGCCGCCGCGAAGCTGTAGGCCATGTAGCCGGTAATGCTTACGGTGTCTTCCGCCGTAAAGGGGCGCTTGGGAATGCCCAGCACATCGAACTCCACGGGCCGGGTGTGGCTGTCCTGGTAGGCGTTGATCCCGTCCAGATAGGCCTGCATGGCGATCCAGGCCGGGGATTGCGGGTCTTGTTCGGTCACATAGGCCGCGGCGCGCTCGCGAATGCGCAGGCTGCGCATCAGTTTGTCGGTGTCCAGCAGCTTTGGCCCCAGCACCTCGGCCAGTTCGCCCCGGGCGAGACGACGCATGATCTCCATCTGGAACAGCCGGTCCTGGGCATGGACATAGCCGAGGGCGCGGTACAGGTCGGTTTCGTTCTCGGCGCGGATATGCGGCACACCACGCTCGTCGTAGCGCACCGTCACCGAGCCCTGCAGCCCTTGCACCTGCATCGTGCCCTGGCGGGTGGGCTGCTTGCTGTAGAGGTAGCCGCCCGCAACGATGATCGCGGTGACGACCAGTGACAGGAAGGCGATGAGGGTGCGTTTCATAAAAATCCTTTTCTAAGTGCCTATGGCTATCGATAAACAGCGTAGAGCATTGATCTTGAAAAAATAATAACCCGGCACCGAGTGTGATTCCTACTAAAACAAATTGTATGTAAGAAGCTTCCTTCGATTTTTTGGGAAATACACTACAAGAATTCCATTGCTGGAGGGCGTGGGCGAGACCTATAAAGATAGGAGGGATATAGGGTTGATTTATGTAGAGGCGGATCTTGAGAAGGCCGTAAGGAGGTGGGCATGTCCGGACTCATGGAATATATTTCAAAAAAAATAGCAGATGCTGATCTGGTGAGTAAACCGTTCAAGTTTTTTGAAGTGAGGGACTTTATTCCGGAGGGGTATTACAGCGCATTCGTTTCCAGCTTGCCAACGTTGGACCTGTATAAACCTTTAATGCATAGAAGCACTTTGAAAAATGGGCGTCCAACACGTTTTGAATTGCCTCTGTCTCTTGAAGGCTGTTCGGCTGATTTGGGTAATGTTTTTTTGGGGTCGAAGGTTTCTATCGATGTTGTTGAGTTTCTTCGTGGTGAAGAATTCAAGGGTCTTTTGCTAAGCAAGCTTGGTTCAAGTGTTGATGTCACTCCTTATCCGCATCTGTACAAGGATTTTGCCGGATTTGATTTGCCTCCGCATACGGATATTGTTGAAAAGGCAATAACCTTTGGATGGTATTTACCAATGAGTGATGAATATAAGGAGTCTGGGCTTGGGCTGTTCGTAAAAAACGAAGATGGGTTTGAGGAGTTCAGAAAAATTCCCTATGCACCTAATGTGGCATTTGCTTTTTTGAGGTCAAATAATAGCTGGCATGGTGCTACACACCATCCCAATGCTCCCTATGAGAGAAATAGTTTTTTTGTAACGTTCTATCGAAAAAATTATTATAGGGATGGGGCTCTGCTAGTAAATGATCCCAATGTCAGCCGTAAGGAGATAAGGATTTATGAAGGATGAATTGTCGTTGGATATAGGGTCTGATAAACATGTTCTAACTTTGGGGCGAGAGGTTTTGATCCGTGAGGGGCAGGCATTGATAAAACTTTCCAATGAGTTGGAGGGTAGCGGTTTTGTCGATGTCGTTAGACTTATATTGGCCTGCAAGGGACACGTGGTGATTTTAGGTGTTGGGAAAAGTGGCCATGTCGGTAAGAAAATTGCGGCAAGCCTAGCCTCCACTGGTACGCCTAGTTTTTTTATCCATCCGTCTGAGGCTAAACATGGGGACTTAGGTATGATTACGGCACGTGATCTCGCAGTGTTAATATCGTATAGCGGTAGAAGTGAAGAGATTTTGTCTCTGCTTCCATATCTTCATGATATAGGTGTAAGTACGGTAGCGTTGACAAATTTTTCAAACTCGGAATTGGCAAGTAAAACATGTGCGCACGTCGCGTTGAAAGTTGATAGGGAAGCATGCCCGTATAATCTCGCGCCAACGGTAAGCTCCAGCGCTACATTAGGTGTCGGAGACGCTATTGCTATGGCTCTTATGAGGATTAAGCGTTTCACGAAGGAAGAATTCTCAAAAAACCATCCCGCCGGTAATCTTGGAAAAGTGCTAACTGTGAAGATTCGTGACGTAATGGTGGCCGGGGATAAAGTCCCTGCGGTACCTCCTGGTACGTTGTTTTTAGATGCGATCAGTTATATGGCGAATAAGCGCCTTGGATTTGTCGTCGTGGTAGATACATTCTCACGACCCTTGGGTGTATTTACGGATGACGATATGGTTCGAGTACTCAAGGGGAGTGATAATATTTTTGACCTTAAAATCTCGGATGTTATGGCGGTGAATTTAAGGTGTGTGCATGAATATGAACTTATTGCAGACTGTGTAAGTATTGATGTGTCTGCAGTTTTGGTTGTTGACCATAAAGGAAAACTTGTAGGTGTGTCGCGCAAACATGATCTTGTAGCTTCCATTTTCTTATGAGTTGTCAGGAGGGGAACTCTCTGTTGTTGGTAAAGTACGGTCGGTTGACTGCTGGCTGATCGGCAAGGCGGACTGATTATGTTGATGCTGTCGTTGAATTCAACGTTGTCTATATTTGGTTTGATATTTTTGGGCTTTTTGCTTTCGTTGGCCGGCCTTATGCGTCGCGGTGCCGATGAGGTACTGAGTGACTATGTTTTTTATCTTGCTCTTCCGGTAGAGATTTTTTTAACAACGTTGAAATCCAATTATACATCAGGCGTTAATGTCAGCGCTTATGTGCAAGCGTATGGCGTTGGTGTTTCTATACTGTGGGTTGTGATATTTTTCGTGTATAGGATATTTCTGAGAAAGAGTCTGGTTGAGGTTGGTTTAAATTTTATTGCTATCGGGCAAACTAATACCGCATTCTTGGCGGTGCCTATCTTCATACTGCTGTTGGGTGATTCAGCTTTGGTTGTGCCAATAATTGTTTTCCAGTCCGTTGTTCTTACGGCTGTTGCAATACTTGTCATGGAGGTTTCTTCCATTTCGAAAGCTGGATCTTTAGGCGTTTTCTTAAAGAAAACTCTATGGGTGGTGTTCAAGAATCCACTGATCACTTCCGCGCTCACAGGGTCCCTCATTTCGCAGATTAAGCTCCCGCACATGATCGATACAGATTTTTTTATCATCGAAAGCATGGAGGTGATTGCTAGAACTGCGGCACCTATTGCTCTAATAGCACTGGGCGCTTCGTTTTATGCTGGTCGCGTAGCCTCCACTTTGAAAAACAACTGTAATGAAGTGGCGATGGGTGTGCTTATAAAGAATTTTTTACATCCGGCGATTTCTTTTGGGGTAGGGCATTATTTTTTTGGGCTGTCTGGCTTGTTGCTGTTCGCACTTATATTGATATCTGCAATGCCCTCTCCGAAAAACACCTTCATTTTTGCGCAGGTATATGGTGTGTCAGTGCAGAAATTCAATTTGATAGTTTTAGCTACCACTGGGGTTTCTTTTTTTGTAGTTAATGCGGCTTGTTATTTTTTTCTTCCTCATGTGGCATGAGATTTTGAATTTGTTTTTGTCAATTAGATCGGTACAACAATCGAGGTCGTGATGAAGACGACCGATGTAATTGCTCTTGGCGTTTTATTCGGCTTCTTCAGCCAAGCTTTATTTCGTCATTGGCCACGGACAATAACAACCCACCGCCATCGTATGGGTCGCATTGACCGCCCGGCCAGCGCTCAACGCCTCGAGAATCGGCTCGATGAAGCTGTTGCTCGAATTGCAGGTCAGGCCTTCACTGTAAGGGCCGAAGTACGCCAGCTGGCCGCTGCGATCCCAGATCGCCACCGCTGGGCTGGCAGGAATCTGGTTTGAGCCCGGGAGCGTCGGGAGGGTTTTCAGGCTGCTCAAGGTGGCAGGCAGTTGACCTTGGCTGGCCGTTTTTTGGACCGCATAGAACTCGACGCCTTGTGGTCCATATTTATCGACCAGCTCGGCCAGATGTTGCTGATTGCCGACGTTGCACGGGCACGCCGGGTCCCAGAAATGCACCAGGCGGATCGCGCCAGGGCCGGCCAGGTCGGCGGGCAGGCGCAAAGGGTCGCCGGAAAACACCGCGGTGTGTTGACTGAAGGCCCGCAGGAAACGGCCCTGGAACCAGTCATAGGCCACCCACAAGACGACGGCGCATCCGAGGGCGAGCAGGCTGGCAAGCAAGGTCGTGCGGTGGGACGGGCGCATGGAGTCGATCCTCTGAAGCCGCGTAGCTTGCCATGCTTGCCGCGACAGATGAATATCGCAGGCCTGTAAAGTCTGTTTCGCGCGATGCGCCCATGCCTGGAAACCTTGATGCCTGCCACTTTCGACCCCGATCTCCTGCGTGCCAGCCTGCAACCGCTGGCCCAGTGGCAAGCCCTGTCCGAGCAAGCCCAGGCTTACCAGCGGTTCTACGGGCTGGATTTTCCCCAGCGCAGTGTGCGCAAAGGGTTGGGGCGTTTCGAGGTGGGCGGGTATGAGGTCGTCAGTCAGGTCTGGTGGCCGGAAAAGGCCGTGGCGACGTTGTTTGTGTTCCACGGTTACTACGATCACATGGGGTTGTACCGGCACTTGATCGAGTGGGCCCTGGAGCAGAAGTTCGCGGTGATCGCCTGCGACCTGCCGGGCCATGGCCTGTCCAGCGGCGAACGCGCCAGCATCGAGGATTTCGCCGAGTACCAGGCCACCTTGCAGGGGCTGTTGGCCGAGGCTGGGACACTGGACCTGCCGCAACCCTGGCACCTGTGCGGGCAAAGCACCGGCGGGGCGATCGTGGTCGATCACGTACTCAACCACGGGGCGCAGAGTCCTGCCCAGGGCCAGGTCATCCTGCTGTCACCCCTGGTGCGGCCACGGGCCTGGGGTTGGTCGCGCCTGAGTTATTACCTGCTCAAGCCGTTCGTGAGCGGTATCGCCCGGCGTTTCAGCGAGAACTCCACCGACCCGCAGTTCCTGCCATTCCTGCAAGCCGACCCGCTGCAGCCGCTGCGCCTGCCTACTGCCTGGGTGGGGGCATTGGCGCGATGGATCAAGCGTATCGAAGCGGCCCCGAGCAGCCCGCGCCAGCCCTTGATCGTGCAGGGGCAGGCGGACATGACGGTGGATTGGGTGCACAACCTGCAAGTGCTGCGCGGCAAGTTCGACCGGCCGCAGGTGTTGATGTTGCCGGAGGGGCGGCATCACCTGGCCAATGAGGCCTTGGCGTTGCGGCAGGAGATGTTTGGGTTTCTGACCAAGCGGATGAGTCGGGTTCGGCGGTGACCGGGCTATTGCTATCGCGAGCAAGCTCGCTCCCACATTGGACCTTTGGTGCTCGCGAAACCTGAGTGCACTCAAGCCCCTGTGGGAGCGAGCTTGCTCGCGATAGCGGTGCCTTGGACGCTGAAGATCTATTGCCCGAGCGTCTGCCCCACCGCCAACCCCGCCCGGATCGCCGCCAAAGCCGCCTGGTAATAAGCCTGGCCTTCAGCCGATTCGGCGAAGGTTGCGAACTCTTCCAGCTCGGTATCCGACAAGTCACGGTAGACGTACAACAATGTGTTGTTCAGGTCCGCGCCGATCTGTTCCATCAGTCGCTGACGCTGGCCGTTGAGCATGCCTTGGGCCTGGCCAGCTCCCAGCAGGCCGGGGATCATCGAGCTCAGGCTGTCGGCCGCCACGCCGGCGATCGCCAGGCTGACTTCGGCGCCGGCTTCGCGGGCGGGCAGGGCCTGGGCCAGGTGGCCGATGATCAACAGGCGGTTGTCGCTGGCTTGCATCTTCGGCAGGCCCTTGGCGTTTTTCGCCAATTGATCGCGCCGGGTCGCCAGCAACTCGGCCGCCACGACCTTGCGGCCCAAGGGCGACTGGAAAAAGCCCAGGGCCGGGTTCGGGTCTCGAAGCTTGCTGCGTAATTGTGCCTCGGCCCGCTGGTCCATGGCCTGGGGGGCGAAACGTTGATTGCTGTTGTTGACCAGCGCCTGGAACACCGCCGGCGGCAGGCTGCTCTGATAGCGCTGCTGGGCGGCGCTCAAGGCATCATTGAAGTGCGCCCGCTGTTCCGGCCAGCCGGCGACCTTGTACAACTGGTCGTAGCTGTCTGCCCAGGCGGGCAACACGCAGAACATCAACAGTGAGAAAAGCAAACGGCGCATAGGGACTCCTGTCAGCAGCCGACTATTCTCCGTGGGGTGTGGGGTCTTGTCGAGAATTCGTATCAAGTTCGTACGGTGGTGCTATCCGACGCAGCGAAGCCGCTGCGTGGCGCTGTCGGTTTTGCAGGCACAGGCATACTATGCGCGCCATGCAAATACCTTCTGATCACCCGCTGCTGTTACGTATCGTCGACGACCTGGCCGAGCGCGGCTGGTCGCAGCAGAACCTCTTCCTGCCGGACGCGCTGACCCGTGCCCTGGCGGCCGAATGCCGCCAGCGTGCCGCCGAGGGTGAGCTGGCTCCGGCAGCGGTCGGACGCGGGCCGTTCTCGGAGATTCGCGAAGGCATTCGAGGTGATCGCATCCAGTGGATCGAACCCGGCCAGGCGCCAGCCTGCGACCGTTACCTGGGGTTGATGGACAGCCTGCGCGAGGCGATGAATCGCGGGTTGTTCCTGGGGTTGGAGGATTTCGAAAGCCATTTCGCCCTGTACCCGCCCGGTGCGTTCTACCTCAAGCACGTCGACCGCTTCCGCGATGACGACCGACGCGCGGTGTCTGCGGTGCTCTACCTCAATGACGATTGGCTGCCGGAACATGGCGGCCAGTTGCGCATGTACCTGGAGGATGGCGTGGAGCGTGACGTGGTGCCCATCGGCGGTTGCCTGGTGGTGTTCCTGTCGGGGGGCATCCCCCATGAAGTACTGCCGGCCACCCGGGATCGCCTGTCCTTGACGGGGTGGTTTCGACGCCGCGGCAACGAGTTGTTCTGACGATGGAAAAGATCCTGGTCAGTCGCTGCCTGCTCGGCCATCGCGTGCGCTACGACGGCGGTGCCAGCGGGCCGTTCGATCAGCTTCAGCACTGGCTCGACGAAGGCCGGATCGTGGCGCTGTGCCCGGAAGTCGCCGGCGGCCTGCCCACGCCCCGGGCGGCGGCGGAGATTCCCGGCGGGCAGGGTGGGCAAGTGCTCGACGGCCACGCAGCCGTGATCACTACCGACGGTGAGGATGTCAGTGCGCAGTTTTTGTCAGGCGCGTATCAAGCATTGGAACAGGTGCGTGAACACGGCGTCCGTATCGCTGTGCTCAAGGCCAACAGCCCGTCATGCGGCAATCTGCTGACCTATGACGGGACGTTCAGTGGTGTGAAGGTCAGTGGCGAAGGCGTGACGGCGGCATTGCTCAAGCGCCATGGGGTGCAAGTGTTCAGTGAGCTGGCGTTGGCTGAAGCGGCTTTGGCGCTCAAGGTATTGATCGACGACTGACTACGGGGCAGCGTTGCTTTTTTTATTGACCTGAGAAACCGAGGTGTCAGGTTTTGGGGCTGCTGCGCAGCCCAGCGGGGATAAATCCCCTCGCCACAAACAGTGTCTACCTTGTCCCCGGTTCAGGCAGGGAATGTCTAGAGCTGCTCGGCCAACTGCTCGATCCGCTCCTGCCGTTCCGCCTGGCTCAACCGCGCATGAGGATTCAGCGACGACCACTGTGGATGCGCCCGGGCCTTGTTCAAGGCATCGGGCAGCTTGCCCTCGCGCCAGGTCTTGTCTTGGGGCGTGGCGATGCGGATGCTGTCCATCGCCGCATGGCCGCGCAGGTTGAGGGCTTGCAGCAATTGTCGTTGGCGCAGGGCCAGCAGGCGCAGCACGCCATCGTCCACCGTCAGTTCCCGTTGCCCCTTGAGCTTGCCCATCAGTCGGTTGCCATAGCTGCGAGCGGTTTGCAGGGTGCCGCCGACAATGGCACCGGCCAGGGCCGCGGCACCGAGGGTCAGGCCACCCACCAGCAAGTCCACGCCGGCGCCGGCCGCCGCCCCTGCCGCGATTCCGCCACCGACGCGTACACCCAGTTGCTTGAGGGTTTCAGGGTTGAACAAATCATCGCCCCAGCGTCCGTCGAGCAGCGGCAGGTCGCTGGCCGCAGCGTCCTGGGGGCGGAACGCGTAGAGCTTGAGCAGGGCTTCGACGCAGCGCTGTTCGCGCTGACGCACCGCGTTGCGCAGTTCACTGATGGCCTCGCGTTCCAGCTCGGCATCACTGGCCACGCTGCGTCGGCAGGCGGCGCAGTCGATCAGCAATTCGGCGATCAAGCGCGCCGCGCTCTGCTGGCGGGCCAGGCGTTGGGCCTGTTGGTCGGCGACCAGTCGCTCCAGTTGCCCACGGGCGCTTTCCAGCAACAACGCGAGGCTTTCATACAGGCGCCGCTCGCCGTCCTCGGGCGGGGCGACGCTGTCGAAGTGCACCAGGGCGTGCAATCCCAATCGCGCCAGGGCTTCGCGCCAGTCGGGCTCGCGATGGTGGGCGCTGCTGACGAAATTCAACACCGGCAGCAGAGGTTTGCCACAACTGGCGAGGACTTCCAATTCATCGCGGTACTTGGCCAGCACCGGCTCACGGGCATCGATCACATACAGCCCGGCGTCGCTGGCGAGCAGTTGCCGCAGCACCTTGGCTTCCTGTTCGAAGCGTTGCCGTGCCTCGCTGCCTTCGAGGAAGCGAGCCAGGCGCGCCGGGCCGTCCAGGCGTTCGCCAGGGCGCTCCAGGCGCTCGAGATAATCGAGCAGGGCGATGGCGTCTTCCAGGCCCGGCGTGTCGTACAGCTCCAGCAGCGCTTCGCCGTCCACCGACAAACGTGCGCCCTCGACGTGCCGGGTGGTGCTCGGACGGTGGGACACCTCACCGAAGCCGACGTCGCGGGTCAAGGTACGCAGCAGCGAGGTCTTGCCGACGTTGGTGTGGCCGACCACGGCCAGCTTCAACGGCTTCATGGGTTCAGTCATGGCCGGTCTCCAGCCAGTTCAAGGGCATGCAGTCGGCGAAGGGTAGCTGCAACTGCTGCAGCGCGTTGTGCCAGTCGCCCAGGCGTTCGGCGTCGAGGGCTTCGCCTAGTGGGGCCTGCAACAGCCAGACGCGGGTGGCGCTGGCGCTGCGGGCCAGCTCGGCGATCAGCGCCAGGCTGCCCCGGTCCGGTGAACGGCGTGGGTCGCAGGCAATCGCCAGTCGCGCCGGGGGAAAGCGCGACAGTTGTTCGAGGAGCCGGTGGCGGGATTCGCGACTGTCGAGGATGCCGGCATTTTTCACGGTGTCTGGCAGTTTCGGTGGCCAGGGCCGCTCGTCCAGTTCGATCGCCACCAGCAAGGCTCCGTCGCTTTCCTGCGCACTGACCGCATTTTCGATCTGATGCAACTGCGCGGGCGCGGCGTCGTTGACGCCCAGGCGCTCGCTGCTGGGCATCAGCCGTTCACGCAATTGGGCGTAGCCCGGCAGGTTCAAATCCAGGTGCAATGTGGCGCGACCGCGTCGCCAGCGCCACAGGCACAGCAAAGCCAGGCCCAGGCGTGGCAGCACGCCATAGACCAGCAGCACGCCGACCAGCCAGGCGGCCCAGGCCTGGCGGGCGCTCTCGATGTCCAGGGCGCCGTCGCCGCTGGCGCGGATCATCTCCACGGTCGGCACACTGAAGCCCAACAGGGCAGGCAGTGCGCCGAGGCCTCGGGTCATGGCGACGAAGGTCTCGCTGCCGAGGAGGGTGGTTTCCCAGACAAAGCCATAGCGCCGGGTCGCCATCAGCATCAGCAGGATGACCAGCGCGCTGAGCATCGCCAGCAGCCACACGCCATTGACCAGCGCACCGAGGGCCCAGCGATTGAGCTTGTGCTGTTGCAGCAACAGCAGCAGGGCCGGTGCCAGTTGGGCGGCCTTGGCATCGCGGGCGAGTTTTTCGCTGAGCCACAGCCACAGGCGCCCCAGCGCGGCACCTTGCTCGCCCGCGAAGATCAGGCCCAGGACCCAACCGACGAGCAGGATCAGGTTCAGCCCCAGAAGACTGCCCAGGGCCCAGAACACATTGACCGGTGTTTGCCCATCGCCGAGGGCGGCGAACCCGAGGCCGGCGCCGCTGATGATGGCGAGCACCGCCAGCACGAACAGCGCCAGGCGTGCCCCTTGCAGCCAATGGCGCAGGGCTTGGGTGAGGCCATCGCGCTCGGCCAGCCAGCGGGCGCGGTGACGGATGCGGGTGGAAAGATCGCCGCCTGCCGCGCGGGCCAGGCGATTGGCTTCCTGGTCCTCGAGCGGGCCGGCGTGCTCTTCACGCAGGCGGATCGTCTCGGTCAACCAGAGGTTCTGCAGTGCTGTCACGGGGGCTTCCGTTGCTCGAATGAGGGTTGAGCATAACCGCTGTGATGCCTGTCGGGGTACGCCGGGCCTCTGGTATCCTCGCGGCCATGAACAAAACTCTCCCCTTAAGCCTGATCGCAGCCCTCGGTGAAAACCGCGTGATCGGCGTCGACAACAGCATGCCCTGGCACCTGCCGGGGGATTTCAAATACTTCAAGGCCACCACCTTGGGCAAGCCGATCATCATGGGTCGCAAGACCTGGGATTCCCTCGGCCGACCGCTGCCGGGGCGCCTGAACATCGTCGTCAGTCGCCAGCCGGGGCTGGTGCTGGAGGGGGCGGAGGTGTTTTCCACCCTGGAAGCAGCGGTGGCACGGGCCGAGGCCTGGGCCTTGGAACAGGGCGTCGATGAGCTGATGTTGATCGGCGGCGCCCAGCTGTACGCCCAGGCCCTGGCACAGGCGGATCGACTGTACCTGACCCGCGTGGCGCTGAGCCCGGAGGGGGATGCCTGGTTTCCGGAGTTTGATTCGAGCCAATGGAAGTTGGTCTCGAACCAGCCGAACCCGGCGGAAGGGGACAAGCCGGCCTACAGCTTCGAAGTGTGGGAAAAGCTGTAAGCCCTGTGGGAGCATGCCTGTGGGAGCAAGGCTTGCCCGCGATGAAAGCGACGCGGTCTTCCATGGACCGGGCCCGGATCGCGAGCAAGCTTTGCTCCCACAAGTGTCAGGCCATCAAGCCTGCACCAACTCCCCATGCTCCTCGGCATCGAGCAAGGCCTTGTCAGTCTGCTGCATCACCTGGCTGGTAATCGCCCCGGCGGTGATCGAGCCACTGACGTTCAACGCCGTACGGCCCATGTCGATCAGTGGCTCGACGGAAATCAGCAAGGCGACCAGCGCGACCGGCAAGCCCATGGCCGGCAGCACGATCAGCGCGGCGAACGTCGCGCCGCCACCGACCCCGGCCACCCCGGCTGAACTCAACGTCACGATCGCCACCAGCGTCGCGATCCAGACCGGATCCAGCGGGTTGATGCCCACGGTCGGCGCGACCATCACCGCGAGCATGGCCGGATAAAGGCCGGCGCAACCGTTCTGGCCGATGGTGGCGCCGAACGAGGCGCTGAAGCTGGCAATCGCCCGTGGAATGCCGAGGCGGCTGGTCTGGGCTTCGATGCTCAACGGGATGGTGGCCGCGCTGGAGCGGCTGGTGAAGGCGAAGGTCAGCACCGGCCAGATCTTGCGGAAGAAGCGCAGCGGGTTGATCCCGGCAGCGGACACCAACAGGCCATGGACCACGAACATCAGGCCCAGCCCGAGGTACGACACCACGACAAAACTGCCGAGCTTGATGATGTCCTGCAGGTTGGAGCCGGCCACCACCTTGGTCATCAGCGCCAGCACACCGTACGGCGTCAGCTTCATCACCAGGCGCACCAGGCGCGTCACCCAGCTTTGCAGGGTGTCGATGGCGTTGATCACTTTCTGGCCTTTCTCCACGTCATCCTTGAGCAACTGCAACGCCGCGACACCGAGGAACGCGGCGAAGATCACCACACTGATGATCGACGTCGGCTTGGCCCGCGCCAGGTCGGCAAAGGGGTTCTGCGGAATGAACGAAAGCAGCAGTTGCGGGATGTTCAGGTCGGCGACCTTGCCGGCGTAGTCGCTCTGGATCACTTGCAGGCGCGCCAGTTCCTGGGTACCGGCCACCAGGCCTTCGGCGGTGAGGCCGAACAGGTTGGTCAGGCCGATGCCGATCAGCGCGGCGATGGCGGTGGTGAACAGCAGCGTGCCAATGGTCAGGAAGCTGATCTTGCCCAGGGACGAGGCGTTGTGCAGGCGGGCCACGGCGCTGAGGATCGACGCGAAGACCAGCGGGATCACGATCATTTGCAGCAATTGCACATAGCCGTTGCCCACCAGGTCGAACCAGCCGATCGAGGCCTTGAGGACCGGGCTGCCGGCGCCATAAATCGTGTGCAGGGCGATGCCGAACACCACGCCCAGCACCAGTGCCAGCAGCACTTTCCTGGCCAGGCTCCAGGTACTGTGGCGGGTTTGCGCCAGGCCGAACAGCAAGGCGAGGAATACCAGCAGATTGAGGATCAGCGGCAGATTCATCAAAAGAGCTCCATCAGACTTGTGCCAGTCGCCTGAAGCCGCGACTGCGAACCGGGGAGCCTAACAGCCTGATAACTAATGAATTAATACTAAAAAAGCATGTAGATTGTCGTTTATGGAATAAGGCAGTGACGTTTACGGATACGCGGCTGGCGTGATCACGATGTAAGCGGTCGCCCACAGGCGAGGACTGTCACAAGCATTTGTTAGCGTCGGATTCTTTGAACCCGGGAGAAATGCCGATGAAGCTCGCACCTCGTTTTCTCGCTGTCGCCTTGAGTCTTGGCCTCGCCGGCCAGGTGCTCGCCACCGAACTCAAGCACTGGCCGGCGGAACAGGCCAAGGCCCTGGACGCGATGATCGCGGCCAACGCCAACAAGGGTAACTACGCGGTGTTCGACATGGACAACACCAGTTACCGCTACGACCTTGAGGAGTCGTTGCTGCCGTTCATGGAGAACAAGGGCCTCATCACCCGGGAAAGCCTGGACCCGTCCTTGAAGCTGATGCCGTTCAAGGACACGGCCGACCACAAGGAAAGCCTGTTCAGTTACTACTACCGCCTGTGCGAAGTGGATGACATGGTCTGCTATCCGTGGGTGGCCCAGGTGTTCTCGGGCTTCACGCTCAAGGAACTCAAGGGCTATGTCGATGAGCTGATGGCGTCCGGCAAGCCGGTGCCGACCACCTATTACGATGGCGACAAGGTGGTCCAGTACAACGTCAACCCGCCGAAAGTCTTCACCGGCCAGGCCGAGCTGTACAACAAACTGATGGAAAACGGCATCGAGGTCTATGTCATGACCGCCGCTTCCGAAGAGCTGGTACGCATGGTCGCCGCGGACCCGAAATACGGCTACAACCTCAAGCCGCAGAACGTGATCGGCGTGACTACGTTGCTCAAGGACCGCAAGACCGGCGAACTGACCACCGCCCGCAAGCAGATCACCGCGGGCAAGTATGACGAGAAGGCCAACCTCGGCCTGGAATACACGCCTTACCTGTGGACCCCGGCGACCTGGATGGCCGGCAAGCACGCGGCGATCCTGACGTACATCGACGAATGGAAAAAACCGGTGCTGGTGGCTGGCGACACGCCGAGCAGTGATGGCTACATGTTGTTCCACGATGTGGACGTGGCCAAGGGCGGGATTCACCTGTGGGTCAACCGCAAGGACAAATACATGACCCAGATTAACGGGATGATGGCCAAGCACGCCGCCGCCCAGGCCAAGGAAGGACTGCCGGTGACAGCGGACAAGAACTGGGTGATCGTCAAGCCGGAAGATATCCAGTAAGCCTGCAATGATCGTTCCCACGCTCTGCGTGGGAATGCATACCGTGACGCTCCGCGTCACTGGACGCAGAGCGTCCCTTGAGGCATTACCACGCAGAGCGTGGGAACGAACAGCCCCGCGCACTTGGCGGGGCATTTTTATTGCGACGAACGACGCTTACAGGCCGTCAAGCATCGCCTTGTTACGCACCGCACCCTTGTCGGCGCTGGTGGCGAGCAGGGCGTAGGCCTTGAGGGCCGTGGTGACTTTGCGTGGACGCACTTCCACCGGCTTCCAGCCCTTGTTGTCCTGTTCGATGCGGCGCCCGGCCAGTTCTTCGTCGCTGATCAACAGGTTGATCGAGCGGTTCGGAATGTCGATCAGGACCTTGTCACCATCGCGCACCAGGCCGATGGCTCCGCCAGCCGCCGCTTCCGGCGAAGCGTGGCCGATGGACAGGCCCGAGGTGCCGCCGGAGAACCGACCGTCGGTCAGCAAGGCGCAGGCTTTGCCCAGTCCTTTGGACTTCAGGTAGGACGTGGGGTAGAGCATTTCCTGCATGCCCGGGCCGCCTTTCGGACCTTCGTAGCGAATGATCACGATGTCGCCGGCCTTCACTTCGTCGGCGAGGATGCCGCGCACCGCGCTGTCCTGACTTTCGAAAATCTTGGCGTTGCCTTCGAACACATGGATCGACTCGTCGACGCCGGCGGTTTTCACCACGCAGCCGTCCAGGGCGATGTTGCCGTAGAGCACGGCCAGGCCGCCCTCCTTGGAGTAAGCGTGCTCGACGCTACGGATGCAGCCGTTTTCACGGTCGTCGTCCAGCGTCTCCCAGCGGGTCGACTGGCTGAACGCGGTCTGTGTCGGGATGCCCGCCGGGCCGGCCTTGAAGAAGTGATGCACGGCCTCGTCGGTGGTCTGGGTGATGTCCCACTTGGCGATGGCCTCGGCCATGCTCTTGCTGTGCACGGTCGGCAGGTCGGTGTGCAACAGGCCGCCACGGGCCAGGGAACCGAGGATGCTGAAGATCCCGCCGGCGCGGTGCACATCTTCCATGTGGTACTTCTGGATGTTCGGCGCGACTTTGCACAGTTGCGGCACATGACGGGACAGGCGGTCGATGTCGCGCAGGTCGAAATCGATCTCGGCTTCCTGGGCCGCGGCCAGCAAGTGCAGGATGGTGTTGGTGGAACCGCCCATGGCGATGTCCAGGGTCATGGCGTTCTCGAACGCCTTGAAGTTGGCGATGTTGCGCGGCAACACCGACTCGTCGTTTTCGCCGTAGTAGCGCTTGCACAGCTCGACGATGGTCCGGCCGGCCTGCAGGAACAACTGCTCGCGATCGCTGTGGGTGGCGAGGGTCGAACCGTTGCCCGGCAGGGCCAGGCCCAGGGCTTCGGTCAGGCAGTTCATCGAGTTGGCAGTGAACATGCCGGAGCACGAACCGCAGGTCGGGCAGGCGCTGCGCTCGTACTCGGCAACCTTCTCGTCAGAGGCGCTGGAGTCGGCGGCGATCACCATGGCATCGACCAGGTCGAGGCCGTGGCTGGCGAGCTTGGTCTTGCCCGCTTCCATCGGGCCGCCGGACACGAAGATCACCGGGATGTTCAGGCGCAGGGCGGCCATGAGCATGCCCGGGGTGATCTTGTCGCAGTTGGAAATGCACACGATGGCGTCGGCGCAGTGGGCGTTGACCATGTATTCGACGGAGTCGGCAATGATCTCGCGGCTCGGCAGCGAATAGAGCATGCCGTCGTGGCCCATGGCGATGCCGTCGTCCACGGCGATGGTGTTGAATTCCTTGGCAACGCCGCCGACGCGTTCGATTTCCCGGGCAACCAGTTGGCCGAGGTCCTTGAGGTGGACGTGGCCGGGTACGAACTGGGTGAAGGAGTTGGCAATGGCGATGATCGGCTTCTTGAAGTCGTCATCCTTCATCCCCGTGGCGCGCCACAAGGCACGGGCGCCGGCCATGTTGCGGCCATGGGTGGATGTTTTCGAGCGGTAATCAGGCATGGAGCACTCCGGGCGGCTAATCAGGTACTTATCAGGTATCAATGGGGAAGTGAGCTTCTGTCGACGTCTGGAGCACCCGGGTTTGGCCGTGTGTCCGGAAGTGGCCGATGACTTTGCAGGATCGCTGCGCGCCTCGGCATGAGCTCATAAACCCGCCGGGGATGAATGGCGATGAATGTCACGATTCTACACCGCTGGCGCCAGGATGAAATGACGCAAAGCGCTGATCGGGCGCCAATGTCGTGCACGGGATGACGACTGGCAGGGTTCAGCCGGTCAACAGCCCCCTGTCACGCTGTCGGACCAGGGCATTGAGCGCCAGCCCCAGCAGGCTGAGCAGGACCAGGCACAGGGCCAGGGTGAGCTGCAAGTCCAGCGGGGTGAGGCTGATCGCGGCACTGGTCAGCCCGCCGACGATGAAGATCAGCACACTGCCGGCGGAGGCGGACGTGCCGGCCCGCCCGGGAAATCTGTTCATGGCTTGGGTGTGGGCGGCTGCGCGGGCAATGGTCGTTCCGGTGGTGCACACGATCATGGGCAGTAACAGGGTACTGACTGACAAACCCAGGTGATTGGCAAGCCCCAGCATTAGGAGGCCTGCGGCGAGGATCAGGGCCAGCCCGGTGATGATTTGCGTCTGTGGATCGATTCGATTGCTCAGCACGGACGCCACCGCGCCTCCGCCGATGTAGGCCAGCCCATAGCCCAGCAGCGCCAGGGAAAAAGCCTCGGGGGAGAGGCGCAACTGGTCGATCAGGACCAGCGGCGAGATGACGATGAACGAAAAATGGCAGGAAAAAGCCAGCGCCGAGGTTAACCAATAGGCCATGAAGCTGAAGTCGCCGCAGACCTTTCGATAGGATGCGATGAAGTCCAGGCGCCTGGGTTGGCTGTCTGCCACAGGGCGTTGAAGTAAACGACAGGCGCTGATGAATGCACCGATTGCCAGGGCAATGAACACCAGGAAGCTGCCTCGCCAGCCCATCCAGCTTTGCAGCCCGGTGCCGGCCAGGGGCGAAACGGAAATGAAAATCCCCCCGCAGGTGACCAGAAAGATCCGCAGGCGCTGCTGTTCCTGACCGGTGAACAGGTCTTGGATCAGCGCTTGGGACAGCACGAAGCAACCGCATCCCAGGGCCTGGACGACACGCAAGAACAGAAAGGCCCCGTAACCGTCGGCGAGCACGCAACCGGCGGCCCCCACGGCGGAAACGGCGATCCCGATCAACAGCAGGTTTTTTCGTCCCATGACGTCGGAGAGCGGGCCGACCAGCAGTTGGGAAAGGGCAATTCCCACCGCGAACAGGCTGACAGACAAGGCAATGTCCGCCGATGAGCGTTCAAAATGCTCGGACAGGGCGGGGAACGAGGGCAGCACGACATCGATGGGAAAGACGCCGAGCAGTGTCAGCGTCAGCAACAAGCCTACGGTGGCCGGTTTGCGGGCAGCCAGGCGATTTTGCGGATCAGTCATTGACGAGGTCCAAGGCGTACCTGAGGGGGCGCTTTCAATCCTAATGCGTCATGCCCGCCGGGCGCGGGGAGATTGAGTAGGAAGGCTCTGGAAATTGTGTGGGAGTTCTCCTATGGACTTGTTCGGGCGTGCAAAAAAAATCGCAGCCGAGGCCGCGATCAGAATGCGATTCGAGTGCGCGGGGCACAGCGCTACGGCACTGGCCCCGCCCGGTGTCAGCTGTTGGGCAACAATCGGCAGGTGATGCTCTTGATGTAGCGGGTCTCGGCGATGGCCGGGTGTACCGGGTGGTCTGGCCCCTGGCCGCCGCGTTCGAGCAGTTGGATGTTGCGGTCCAGATGACGGGCACTGGTCAGCAGGATGTTTTGCAGGTCGTCTTCGGGCAGGTGCATCGAGCACGACGCGCTGACGAGGATGCCGTCCTTGCTGAGCAGGCGCATGGCTTGCTCGTTGAGGCGGCGATAGGCGCCTTCGCCGTTCTTCAGGTCCTTCTTGCGCTTGATGAAGGCCGGTGGGTCGGCCACGATCACGTCGAAACGTTCTTCGCTGGCCTTGAGCTCCTTCAGGGCTTCGAACACGTCGCCTTCGATGCAGGTCAGCTTCTCGGCGAAGCCGTTCAACGCGGCGTTGCGCTCGACACCGTCGAGGGCGAAGGCCGAGGCATCGACGCAGAATACTTCACTGGCGCCGAACGCCGCGGCTTGCACGCCCCAGCCGCCGATGTAGCTGAACAGGTCCAGCACGCGCTTGCCCTTGGCGTACGGGGCCAGGCGTGCGCGGTTCATGCGGTGGTCGTAGAACCAGCCGGTTTTCTGGCCTTCCATGACCGGCGCTTCGAACTTCACGCCGTTTTCTTCCAGGGCCACCCATTCCGGCACCAGGCCGAACACGGTCTCGACGTAGCGGTTCAGGCCCTCGGCGTCACGGGCCGCGGAGTCGTTCTTGAACAGGATGCCGCTGGGCTTGAGCACCTGGGTCAGGGCGGCGATCACGTCGTCCTTGTGGGCTTCCATGGTGGCCGAGGCGATCTGCACCACCAGGATGTCGCCGAAACGGTCGACCACCAGGCCTGGCAACAGGTCGGAATCACCGTAGACCAGGCGATAGAACGGCTTGTCGAACAGCCGCTCGCGCAGGGACAACGCCACGTTGAGGCGATGCACCAGCAGGGACTTGTCCAGCGGCAGCTTCACGTCACGGGACAGCAGCCGGGCGCAGATCAGGTTGTTGGGGCTCATCGCAACGATGCCCAACGGCTTGCCGCCGGCGGCTTCGAGGATGGCCTGGTCGCCAGCCTTGAAGCCATGCAGGGGCGTGGCGGCCACATCGATTTCGTTGCTGTAGACCCACAGGTGGCCGGCGCGCAGGCGACGGTCGGCGTTGGCTTTGAGGCGCAGGCTAGGCAGGGACATGACGTCGCTCCGGAAAAAAGAGCGGGAGTATACCGTGTTGCAACCTTGGCGGGGCTTGCGCTGGACATGTGGCGATGTAGGAGCTGTCGAGTGCAACGAGGCTGCGATCTTTCCCCGGACAATTTGATTCCCAAGCGAAAGATCAAAAGATCGCAGGCTTCGCCAGCTCCTACAGAGTAGAGCGTCCCAGGCTTCAAGCGGACAACGCGCTGAGCAACTCGCGGTTGAACGCCGGGATGTCATCGGGCTGGCGACTGCCGATCAACGTGCCGTCCTTGACCACTTCCTGGTCGACCCAGTTCGCGCCGGCGTTGACCAGGTCATCCTTGAGGGTCTTGTAGCTGGTCATGGTCTTGCCCTTGACCAGCCCGCTCGACGCCAGTAACCAGCCGCCATGGCAAATCACCGCAATGGGCTTGCCCGCCGCCTCGAAGCCCTTGACCAGTTGCTGGGCGTCGGGATCGATGCGGATGGTGTCGGAGTTCTGCACGCCACCGGGCAGTACTACGGCGTCGTACTGCTCGACATTGGCGGCCTTGAAGGTCAGGTCGATCGGGAAGTCGTCGGCCGGCTGGTTATGGTTCCAGCCTTTGACCTGGCCTTCGCGGGCCGAAACGATGTCCACCTTGACACCGGCCTGTTCCAGCGCCTGCTGGGGGCCGGTCAGTTCGGCCTGTTCAAAACCGTCGGTCACCAGGATGGCGACACGTTTGTTGTTCAGGAAACCAGGCATGGAAAAATCTCCTCAAGCTGAGTGGTCGGGCTGCCGACTCAAGCCTGTATGCAGGCTTGGCTGTCGGCCTGTAAAGTCCGAAGCCGATGCCTGAAGGAAAGTTCCGCCGATCTACCCGGCGGTGTATCGGATCCATCTTTAAGGGTTAGAATCCCCGCCTGACCCAGAGTGTGTACTCATGTCCAAAGAACTTTCCGCCGAACAGATCCAACAGTCCCTGCAAGGGATCAGTGTGCCGCCCCAGCCGCAGATCATGGTGGATCTGCAGATGGAGCAGTACATGCCCGACCCGGACCTGGAGACCATCGCCAAGTTGATCTCCCAGGATCCGGGGCTCTCGGGAGCCTTGCTCAAGATCGTCAACTCGCCGTATTACGGGCTGCGCAACAAGATCACCTCGATCCAGCGCGCGGTGAACCTGCTGGGCAGCCGGTCGATCATCAACCTGATCAATGCGCAGTCGATCAAGGGCGAGCTGCACGACGACGCCATCGTGACCCTGAACCGTTTCTGGGATACGGCCCAGGACGTGGCGATGACCTGCCTGACCCTGGCCAAGCGCGTCGGCCTGGAGAACGGTGACGAAGCCTATGCCCTGGGGTTGTTCCACGACTGCGGCGTGCCGTTGATGCTCAAGCAGTTCCCCAACTACATGGGCGTGCTGGAGGAGGCCTACGCCAATGCCAGCGCCGAGTGCCGGGTGGTGGACACCGAGAACCGCCTGTTCAACACCAACCACGCGGTGGTCGGTTACTACACTTCCAAATCCTGGCGCCTGCCGGATCACGTCAGCCAGGCGATCGCCAACCACCACAACGCCCTGGCGGTCTTCAGCGACGACTCTTCACGCAACAACAGCCAGTTGAAAAACCTGCTGGCGATCCTGAAGATGTCCGAGAACATCTGTGCGTCCCACCGGGTGCTCGGCAACCAGGCCGAAGACCACGAGTGGGATAGCGTCGGGAGCCTGGTGCTCGACTACATCGGTTTGTCGGAATACGACTTCCAGACCCAGAAACAGGAAATTCGCGACCTCGCCTCTCGTTGAGTGCGTGGCGTCGCCTGACGCGAGAACCTCATGCCAGAACTGCCGGAAGTCGAAACCACCCGTCGCGGCATCGCGCCCCATCTTGAAGGCCAGCGGGTCAGTCGCGTGGTGGTCCGCGACCGCCGCCTGCGCTGGCCGATCCCGGAAGATCTCGACGTGCGGCTTTCGGGCCAGCGCATCGTTCAGGTGGAGCGGCGGGCCAAGTACCTGCTGATCAATGCCGAGGTCGGCACATTGATCAGCCATCTGGGCATGTCCGGCAACCTGCGCCTGGTGGAGGTCGGCATGCCCGCCCTCAAGCACGAGCACGTGGACATCGAGCTGGAGTCCGGCCTGGCCTTGCGCTACACCGACCCTCGACGCTTCGGCGCGATGCTCTGGAGCCTTGACCCGTTCAATCACGAACTGTTGATCCGCCTCGGCCCCGAGCCATTGACCGACCTGTTCGATGGCGAACGGTTGTTCCAGCTGTCGCGGGGGCGTTCCATGGCGGTCAAACCGTTCATCATGGATAACGCGGTGGTGGTGGGCGTGGGCAATATCTACGCGACCGAGGCGCTGTTCGCCGCCGGGATCGACCCGCGCCGGGCCGCCGGAGGCATCTCTCGGGCGCGTTACCTGAAGCTGGCGATCGAGATCAAGCGCATCCTTGCCCATGCCATCGAGCGCGGCGGCACCACGTTACGGGATTTCATCGGTGGGGACGGTCAGCCCGGCTATTTCCAGCAGGAGCTGTTCGTCTACGGCCGGGGCGGGGAGTTGTGCAAGGTCTGTGGCACGGGGCTGCGGGAAATCCGCCTGGGCCAGCGCGCCAGCGTCTGGTGCCCACGCTGCCAGAGTTGATTCGTCCGACGGTCTATAGTCAGTAGTCATATTGATTTAGCCGAAGGATCGCCCGATGAAACCGCTTCGACCTGTCGTTCTAGCGCTGCTGCTGAGTGTCGGTTTGCCTGCCCTGGCAAACAGCGGCAGCGGCGACCCGCGCTACACCATCCAGAATCCGCCGGCCTTCGCCATGCTCGGTGACCTGCTGATCGCCCGCCCGCTGCTGCTCGCCGCTACGGTGATCGGGGCTGGGGCATTCGTGGTGTCGTTGCCCTTTACCGCGCTGGGCGGCGGTGTCGGCGATGCGGGGAAGGCGTTGGTGGTGGACCCGGCCAGGGCCACGTTCGTGCGGTGCCTGGGGTGTGTGGGGGAGGGGTTTGAGCGGCAGGAGTGAGGCAGGCAGCTGGAGCTTGGGTGTCGCTGCTGGCCCTTTCGCGAGCAAGCCCGCTCCCACAAGGGATTTGCTTAGGACACACATGCTGTGGACATAGCCGATCTCTGTGGGAGCGGGCTTGCTCGCGAAGAGGCCCGCACAAACGCTACAGTGGCTTCTGGCTCAGGCCTTGCCAGTAATCCTGCGATATTTCGCCATCAACTGCTCTTCAGTCTCCGGATGAGCCTCGTCCAGCGGGATGCAATCCACCGGGCAAACCTGCTGGCACTGGGGTTCGTCGTAATGGCCGACGCACTGGGTGCACAGGTTCGGGTCGATGACGTAGATCTCCTCGCCTTGGGAAATGGCCTCGTTCGGGCATTCGGGTTCGCAGACGTCGCAATTGATGCAGTCGTCGGTGATGATCAGGGACATGCAGGCTCCTGCCGGGGCGTTGGGCCCGGGCATCTGAAAACGTATGGGCGCAATTGTGCCGCATTGGCGAGCGCAGTGCACGCGGGCGCGATGGACTGCGTTGCGCTGCGAGGTGCCTCGCAGCGCCTGCCGGTCATTTCTTGAAGCGCAGGGTCAGCGCATCGGCCACGGCCGGGTGGACAAACTTGGTGATATCACCGCCCAACGCCGCAATTTCCCGTACCAGGGTCGAGGAAATGAAGGAGTAGCGCTCCGACGGCGTCAGGAACAGGCTCTCGACGTCCGGTGCCAATTGGCGGTTCATGTTGGCCAGTTGGAACTCGTACTCGAAGTCCGAGACCGCACGCAGGCCGCGCAGGAACACATTGGCGTTCTTTTCCTTGGCGAAGTGGGCCAAAAGCGTCGAGAAACCGACCACTTCCACGTTGGGCAGGTGCTTGGTGACCTCGCGGGCCAGCTCCACTCGTTGCTCCAGCGGAAACAGCGGGTTCTTCTTCGGGCTGGCGGCGACGGCAATGATCACGTGGTCGAACAGGCGCGCGGCGCGTTCGACCAGATCGCCATGGCCCTTGGTAATAGGGTCGAAGGTACCTGGGTACAACACTCGGTTCATCGCGTCGTCCTGGCGGGAGTCCGTTGGGGAGTCGGATGGTATCGCAGCCTTCTCGGTCGGCCAAGTCGGCTGTTGGATAAGAAAGCACTATAGACGCTGCGAATAATCCGGATATTCATGGGTTTTTCAGGCGTTCGGCCAGGGCTGTCGCCAATTGTGCGGTCAGCCCGTACACCGATAATTGCGGGTTGGCGCCGATGCTGGTGGGGAACAGCGAGCCGTCATGGATCGACAGGTTGCCCAGTTGATGATGGCGGCCCAGGCTGTCGGTGACGGCGGTTTTCGGGTCTTCCCCCATGGCGCAGCCACCCATTACGTGGGCGCTGCCCAGGCGCGTGCGGTACAAGGCCAGGTCGAGCCCGTCGATCAGCGTGCGGGCCTCGGCCAGGGTTTTCACGTAGCGGGCGTCGCTGTGCAGGGGCATCACCGCCTTGGCGCCACCGGCGAATTGTATTTCGGCCATGCTGTGGAAGGCCCGGCGCAAGCCGTCCCAGGTATACGGCGAAACGGGGTAGTCGAGCACGGGCGCGCCATCGCTGCGCAACTCGACTCGGCCGCCGGGGCTGTCCGGGTGAAAACCGTCGCGCAGCAGCGCCAGCATGGCATGGGTGTGAGGCAGCCGGGACATGTGCAAGGCGTTCTCGGGGCCGAACCCGCCCAATAGCGTGGCGGCGAGCGCCGGGTGCAAGGGCGGGACTTCGAGCTTGTAGGACATCTTGCCGGTGGTCCCATCCTGCCATTGGAAATGATCCGAATAGATCGATTGCGGCGCACCGTAGAACGGATTGATGACCTCGTCGAATTGCCCGGCGGACATGTTCACCAGGTGCAGGAAGGTGCGCTTGCCCAGACGTTCGTGCGGGTCTGGCGCAGCGGAGCGCAACAGCAGGCCGGGGCTGTTGATGCCGCCGCCCGCCAGCACGTAGTGCCGTGCCTTGACGGTGATGCGTCGCCCGGTGGGCGCCACGCAACGCTCGTCCATGGCCTGGCACTCGAGGCCGGCAACGGCATCGTTCTTGATCGTCAGGCGTTCGGCCCGCGCCAGGTAAAGCAGCGCGCCACCCTTGTCCAGGGTGGCCGGGATGGTGGTGACCAGCATCGACTGCTTGGCGTTGGTCGGGCAGCCCATGCCGCAATAGCCCAGGTTCCAGCAGCCGCGCACGTTACGCGGGATGACGTGCCAGGCGTAGCCCAATTGTTCACAGCCTTTGCGGATCACGTCGTTGTTGGCGTTGGGCGGAACCAGCCACGGCGCCACGCCCAGGCGTTGTTCCATCTGCGCAAACCAGGGCGCCATTTCAGCGCGGCCGTGGCCCTTGACGTTGTGCTCGGTAGCCCAGTGATCGAGGGTCTGGTCGGGCGTGCGGAAGCTGGAGGTCCAATTGATCAGCGTCGTGCCACCGACGGCCCGGCCCTGGAGGATGGTGATGGCGCCGTCCTTGCTCATGCGCCCTAGGCCTTCCTGGTACAGGCTGCTGTAGGCCTGGTCTTCGAGCAGCTTGAAGTCATGACTGGTCTTGAGCGGCCCTTCCTCGATCAGCAACACCCGGTAGCCGGCAGCGCTGAGGATTTCCGCCGTGGTGCCGCCACCGGCACCGCTGCCGATGATTGCCACGTCGGCTTCCAGGGTCAGGTCCTCGGTCAACTGCGCGCCGTTATAGGTGGTCCAGCCACGGGCCAGGCCTTCGCGGAAGGGATCGGGTACGGGCATGTTCTGGGCTCTCTTATTGTTTTGAATAGGTGATGTAGCCCCCTGTGGGAGCGGGCTTGCTCGCGAAGGCGGCGGGTCAGCTTGCACAAGTGTTGAATGTGTAACCGCATTCGCGAGCAAGCCCGCTCCCACAGGGGTTGGTTCTGGTTGGTCAAACCGTTGGCGGCCCCGGATACCCGCAATGCGCCCAGGCTTCGGATTGGGTGTACCAGGCCATCATCACCAATTGCAGCAACGAGCAGTGACCTTGCTGTAGCAGATCCAGCGAACTGTTTTCCCACCGCGCGAGGAACTGGCGGATGTCATCGGCGCTGGCGTTTTCCCACGCCCCCCAGACCCCGGTCAGTGGCCCGCGGGTAACGCCCAGCGTGAGCACATCGAACAGCTGGTGCAGGAGCTTGAGCATGGCGGGGGACAAGTGGGCCAGGCTTCTGTCGAGGCTGCCCAGGGTCGCGTCAATGGCGGCAGGGATCTGCCCGACGGCCACTGCGCCGTCCAGCATCACAGGGATGACGGCGCGTAAAAACGCCAGGTCGCTGTCGCGCAGGGCCGTCAGGCCGGCGGCCGGCTGGCTTGGCGAGCAGCCGCTCAGGCTGGCGCCCAGTCCGACGGTGGCCAGGAAGGCGCTGGCGCCGAGGCTGAATTTCAGCAGGCCGCGCCGTGACAGCGCGGGGGTATCGGTGAGGCTGGCGTTCATTATTGTGATTACCCGGGCAGACACGCGTCAGCGGACAAACAGCTTCTGAATCAGTTTCTGCAAGGGTTTGCCGTAGGGCGGATAAATCAGCTTCGCCGCGTTGAATCGCTGTTTGGTCAGCACGCCCTTGGCCTTGCTGAAAGTCAGGAAGCCCTCATGCCCGTGGTAATGCCCCATTCCCGAGGGCCCGATGCCGCCGAACGGCATGTCATCCTGGGCGACATGCAACAGCGTGTCGTTCAGGCAGACGCCGCCGGAATGGGTTTCGTGGAGCACGCGATGTTGTTCGGCCTTGTCGTAGCCGAAGTAGTAGAGCGCCAGCGGGCGGGGTCGCTGATTGATGTAGGCAAACGCCTGGTCCAGATGGTCATAGGGCACGATGGGCAGCAGCGGGCCGAAGATCTCGTCTTGCATGACGGTCATCTCATCGTTGACGTTGAGCAGCAGGCTGTGGGCCATGCGGCGGCCCTGGCCTTGCTCGAACAGTTCGATCAGCAACGCGCCCTTGCCGGTGGCGTCGCTGATGTAGCCATTGAGCCGCGCCACTTGTCGTTCATTGATGATGGCGGTGTAGTCCGGGTTGTCCGCCAGAGTCGGATAAAATCTGCGCACCGCCTCGCGATACGCCTCGACGAACTCACCGACGCGGTTCTGCGGCACCAGTACATAGTCCGGGGCGACACAGGTTTGCCCGGCATTCAGGGTTTTGCCGAAGGCAATGCGTTCGGCGGCATCCTTGATGGGGACATCGACCGACACGATGGCTGGCGATTTTCCACCCAGCTCCAGGGTGATCGGGGTCAGGTTTTCGGCGGCGGCCCGCATGACATGCTTGCCGATGCTGGTGGCGCCGGTGAACAACAGGTGATCGAAGGGCAACTTGGAAAACGCCATGCCGACCTCCGCCTCGCCGAGCACCACGCACACCAGGTCCTGGGGGAAGACCCGGGCGAGCAATTGCTTGAGCAGCAAGCCGGTCGCCGGTGTCGATTCGCTGAGCTTGAGCATCACCCGGTTGCCCGCCGCCAATGCCCCGACCAGCGGCCCGATGGCCAGGAACAGCGGGTAGTTCCACGGCACGATGACCCCGACCACGCCCAACGGCTGATAGATCACTTTGGCTGAGGCCGGTTGAAAGGCCATGCCCACCTTGCGCCGGGAGGGTTTCATCCAGCCTTGGAGGTGCCGGCTGGCGTAATGGATACCGTGCAGGCTCGGCATCAGCTCGGCCAACAATGTTTCGTCGGCGCTGCGGTGGCTGAAATCCTGGCTGATGGCGTCGATCAAGGCTTGTCGTTCGTTGCTCAATACCTCGCGCAGTGCCTTGAGCCATTGTCGGCGCTGTTCGGCCGGTGGCATCGGATGGGCGGCGTAGGCCTGGCGCTGGGCATCGAAGAGCGACCGCAGCTCGTCCAGTTGTTGTTGAGACTCGTGCAGGTAGGCCACGTCGGCAGGCATCGTCAGGCACCGGATATTATTAGAGTGGGTGTTTTCTAGAGCTTATACTCTAGAAAGTCAATGGCATCCGCAACGGCTGTGGGTTTTTCCTGTGACCGATAGGTCGTAAGATGCCGATCAATGCCTTCGTCGAATTAAAGCCCAAACCATGGCCCCACGAATGAAAACCAGCGAGCGCATCGTGCAAAACAGCCTCGAGCTGTTCAACCAACAGGGTGAGCGCAGCGTCAGCACCAATCACATCGCCGCCCACATGGACATGTCCCCGGGCAATCTCTATTACCACTTCCCCAACAAGCAGGCGATCATCGCCGTGCTGTTCAGTGAATACGAGAACCTGGTGGACAGCTTCCTGCGCCCGCCCCAGGGCCGGGCGGCCACGGTGGATGACAAGCGCTTCTACCTGCAGGAGCTGCTGGCGGCCATGTGGCGCTATCGCTTCCTGCACCGGGACCTGGAGCATCTGCTCGACAGCGATCCGGACCTTGCGGCCCGTTATCGTCGGTTTTCCCAGCGCTGCCTGATCCACGGCACTGCGATCTACGAAGGTTTCGTTGCCGCCGGCATTCTGAAGATGGACCGGGTGCAGATCGAGTCCCTGACCCTCAACGCCTGGATCATCCTCACGTCCTGGGTGCGGTTCCTGTGCACCACGCGGGAAAATTTCAGCCACCTGAGTGAGCAGGCCATCAAGCGCGGCGTCTATCAGGTGCTGGTGCTGGAAGCCGGTTTCGTGACCGATCAGGCCCGCGAAGCGGTGGATGCACTGTTCAAGGAATATTACGTCCCCCTGGCCCAGACCCTGGAGGAAGGGCAGTAGGACCGGTCCCCGACTTAGCCACAGGAGCTCACCATGCCCATCGCGCAACTCATCAGCCCCGAAGCCCTCGAACAGCGGCGATCACGGCCCGGGCTGGTCATCCTCGACTGTCGCTTTGCCCTGGAAGACCCGGATTACGGCCAGCGCAGTTATGCCGAGGGCCACATTGCCGGGGCGTCGTTCGCGGACCTTGAGCGCGACCTGAGCGGGCCGGTGAGCAAAGGCGTGACCGGGCGCCATCCGCTGCCCGAGCCCGAGGCCTTGATCGAGCGCCTCAGGGCTTGGGGGCTCGATAACGACAGCGACGTCGTGCTGTACGACGACGGCCCCGGCGCTTATGCCGCGCGGGCCTGGTGGTTGCTGGCCTGGCTGGGCAAGCGCGATGGCGTGTCCATCCTCGACGGTGGGCTCAAGGCCTGGCATGCCGCTGGCTTGCCGTTGAGCCTGGATCCGCCGCAGAACAGCCTTGGGACTTTCACGGGGGCGCCGGATGCGAGCTTGTTGATCAATGCGCAAGCGCTGCAACAACGCCTCGGTGAGTCGGCCATGACCCTGCTGGATGCCCGGGCGTTGCCGCGCTTCAAGGGCGAAGTCGAGCCGATCGACCCGGTGGCCGGGCATATCCCGGGCGCCCAGTGCGCAGCGTTCACCGACAACCTGGGTACCGATGGACGCTTCTTGCCGGCCGCCCAGCTCAAGCAACGCTTCGCCGAAAAACTGGGCGAGCGTTCGCCCACCGAACTGGTGGCGTACTGCGGCTCCGGCGTGACGGCGTGCCATAACCTGTTCGCCTTGTGCCTGGCAGGGTATCCCTTGGGAAGGCTGTATGCCGGCTCTTGGAGTGAATGGATCAATGATCCCCAGCGGGGCGTGGCAAAGGGCGAATAGCCCAGCCCCTAACCATGTGGGAGCGAGCTTGCTCGCGATGACGGTGTGCCAGGCAACTTCAATGTCGACGTCCCGCCGCTATCGCGAGCAAGCTCGCTCCCACAGGGATTCCTGGCGAACGCTGAACCGGTGAACACCTCCCAGAGGGGATTTGTGTTGTCTGCGAATCGTCAGCCGCGCCTCAGGCTGGCCAGCCAATCGGGAATCCGCCGCTCCAGGTAATACCCCGGGCGCCGCAGGGTTCCGTCGACAAACCCTACATGTCCGCCCCGGGCGTGCAGTTCAAGTCGGGTGGAGGTGGATAGCTCGCCGGGTTCGGGCAGGCTGTGGGGAAACACGAAAGGATCGTCGGCGGCCTGGATGACCAGGGTCGGCGTGCTGATGCCCGCCATGAAATAGCGGCTGGAGGCGCGGCGGTAGTAGTCCGCGGCATCGGAGAACCCGTGCAGCGGCGCCGTCACCCGGCCGTCAAAGTCCCAGAAGGTGCGCATGTTTTCCAGCGGGCCAAGCGCCGCCAAGGTCGCCAGGCCTTCGTGGTGTCCGTCGTGCTGGAACTGGCGTTGCTTGTTGCGCACATAGGCCACCATCTGTCGCATGAAGTGCGCCTGGTAGAACTTGGAAAATCCCTGGCCGATGCGATCGGCGCACTGGTCGAGGCGAAACGGTACCGAGACCGCCACGGCCCCTTGCAACTGGCTGTCGCGGCCGGCTTCTCCCAAGTGCTTGAGCAACACATTGCCGCCCAGTGAATAACCCACCGCAAACAGCGGCGCCAAGGGCCGCTTGGCGCGCAAGTGAGTGATGGTGGCGGCCAGGTCTTCGCTGACGCCCGAATGATAGCTGCGGGGCAACAGGTTCGGCTCGCCCGAGCAGCCGCGCCAGTTCAAGGCCGCGCTGGCCCAGCCCTGGCGACCGAGCGCCTGCTGCAACCCGGCCACGTAAGGCGAGTTGGAAGAGCCGGTCAACCCGTGCAGCACCAGCACCAGTGGCGCCTCGGCGCTGTGGGGGCCGTGCCAGTCGAGGTCGAGGAAATCACCGTCTTCCAGCCACAGGCGCTCGCGTTGACGCTCGATGTGGGTGGTCTGGCGCCACAAGGGGCCCCACAAGGTTTGCAGGTGCGGGTTGCCAAGGCCCGGGGCAGGGACGAAACGTTCAGATGCGGCGGACATCATTATTATTCTCGATGCACTGGTCAGCCGTTCAGCCAATGTCCTTTGGCAAACGCTGCCACAACGCGTAATACACCCGTCCGGATTTCTGCTCGCGGTGCAAGCGCCAATTGCCCGGCAAGCCCAGGGTGGACGGGGCAGTCTCGCTTTCAGTGTAGACCCAGGCATCCTCGGCCAGCCACTGACGCTCCTCGAGCAAGGCGCAGACCGTCGGCAACAGGTTCTGGTTGAAAGGAGGGTCCAGGAACACCAGGTCGAAAGGCGTTGCCGGTTGGCTGTCCAGGTAGCGCAGCGCGTCGGCGGTCTGCACCTGACCGACGGTGCAACGCAGGGTGCCCAGGTGTTCCTTGAGGCTGGAGACCGCCAGGTTGCTGGCATCCAGCGCCTGGCCCATGGCGGCGCCACGGGACAGGGCCTCGAGAAACAGCGCGCCGCTGCCGGCGAATGGATCGAGCACCCGGGCGCCTGCCACGTAGGGCGCGAGCCAGTTGAACAGGGTTTCCCGCACGCGGTCCGGGGTGGGGCGCAGCCCCGGGGCATCCGGGAAACTCAGGCGCCGGCTGCGCCATTCGCCGCCGATGATGCGCAACTGGTTCACACCGTTGTGCACGGGTTTCTTGCTGGAATTCGATGGGCGGGCCATTAGTGCTCCGGAACCCCGAGCGGCTGCTCGGCAGGTTTGTCAGTAGGGGGCGGCAACGGCTTTTGCGGCACGCTCGGGCCGGCGGTGACGATGACCATTTTGTCGGTGCTCAGGTGTTTGTTCAGCGCGGCCTTGACCTGCTCGACCGTCAGTTCCTGGGACTGGCGCATGAAATCTTCCAGGTAGCTGAGCGGCAAGTCATAGAACCCCATGGCGCCGAGCTGGCCGACGATGTCGGCATTGCTGGCGGTGGACAGCGGGAAGCTGCCCGCCAACTCACGCTTGGCGTCATCGAGTTCTTTCTGGGTCGGACCGTTCTTGAGGTAGTCGGCGAACACATCCTGCACCAGTTTCAAGGTGCCTTCGCTCATCTCGGCACGGGTCTGCAGGTTGATCATGAACGGGCCGCGGGCCTGCATCGCCGTGAAGCCGGAATACACGCCGTAGGTCAGGCCGCGTTTTTCGCGGACTTCAGTCATCAGCCGCGTGCCGAAGCCACCGCCGCCGAGGATCTGGTTGCCCAGGGACACCGCGGCATAGTCCGGATCGTCGCGGTCGATGCCCAACTGCGCGAGCATCAGGTTGGTCTGCTTGGACGGGAACTCGATGTGGCCGATGCTCGCCTTCGGCTCCACCGGTGGCGGGGTTTTCGCCAGGGCCGGGCCTTTGGGCAGCGCGGCGGCGACCTGGTTGGCAATCGTTTCGGCTTCGGCGCGGGACAAGTCCCCCACCAGTGCAATCACTGCGTTGCCGGCGGCATAGGCCTTGGCGTGGAACGCCCGGGCCTGGGCCAGGGTGATCGGTGGAATGCTCTCGGCGGTGCCGTCGCTGGAATGGGCATAAGGATGCTCGCCGTACAGGCGCTTCATCAGTTCCAGGCCCGCCAGTTTGCCGGGGTTCTGCTTCTGGTATTCGAAGCCGGCGAGCATCTGGTTCTTGATCCGGGCGAAGGAGTCGGCGGGGAAGGTCGGTTTGCCGACGACTTCGGCGAACAGCTTCAATGCCGGCTCACGCTTGTCGGCTGCGCTGAGACTGCGCAGGGACGCCACGGCCATGTCCCGATAGGCACCGTTGCCGAAGTCCGCGCCGAGGCTTTCGAAGCCTTGGGCAATGGCGCTGACGTCCTTGCCGGCCACGCCTTCGTTGAGCATGGCGTTGGTCAGCAGGGCGAGGCCGGGGGTGTCGCCGTCCTGGCTGCTGCCGGCGGCGAAGGTCAGGCGCAGGTCGAACATCGGCAATTCCCGGGCTTCGACGAACAGCACCTTGGCGCCGTCAGCGGTTGTCCAGGTTTGCACGTCGAGCTGGCGCCGACTGGGGGCCTTGTCGTTCAGTTCGGCCAGGGATTGCAGCTTGTTGCCGGACTTGGCCTTGTCCAATGCCTGGCTGGCGTTGGAGTCGCTGGACGGCGACAAGTAAAAGGCCAGGGCGCCGGCCAGGGCGATCAGTACCAGGCCGATCGGCACCAGGCGCGATGATTTACGCTCATTCATGAGCTTTCTCCTCGGGCAGGACGTGCGCAACGCTCAGGCGCGAGCGGGTGAAATACAGCTGGGCTGCCTTCTGGATGTCTTGCGGGGTCACGCTTTGCAGTTCGGCGAGTTCGGTGTCCATCAGCTTCCAGGACAAGCCGACGGTTTCCAGCTGGCCGATGGCGGTGGCCTGGCTGGTGATCGAGTCGCGCTCATACACCAGGCCGGCGATGACCTGGGCGCGCACGCGTTCCAGTTCCTCGGCGGTCGGGGCGGTGGTTTTCAACTGTTCAAGCAGGCGCCACAAACCTGCTTCTGCCTGGGCGAGGGTTTTGTTTTTCTGCGTGTTGGGCGTCGCCGACAAGGTGAACAACGAGTCGCCGCGGGTGAAGGCGTCGTAGCTTGACGAGCCGCCGGACACCAATTCTTCGCCGCGCTCCAGTTGGGTCGGGATCCGGCCGCTGTAGCCGCCGTCCAGCAGGGCCGAGATCAGCCGCAACGCGTTGACCGAGGCCTTGTCCGTCGCGGTGGCGATGCTCGGCACGTTGAAGGCCAGCATCACGCTGGGCAGTTGGGTCTGCACGTGCAGGGTGATCTGGCGTTCGCCGGGTTCGGCCAGTTCAAGAGGGATTTTCGCGACCGGCACCGCGCGCCGGGCAATCGGGCCGAAATAACGCTGGGCCAGGGATTTGACCTCCTCCGGCGTCACGTCGCCAACCACCACCAGGGTCGCGTTGTTCGGGGTGTACCAGGACTCGTACCAGTGACGCAGTTCCTCGACGGTCATCCGGTCCAGGTCGGCCATCCAGCCGATGGTCGGCGTATGGTAGCCGCTGGCCGGGTAAGCCATGGCCTTGAAACGCTCGTAGGCCTTGGACATGGGCTTGTCGTCGGTGCGCATGCGGCGCTCTTCCTTGATCACCTCGATCTCGCGGCTGAATTCCTCCGGCGGCAGGCGCAGGCTGGCCATGCGATCAGCTTCCAGTTCGAAGGCCACGCCCAGGCGGTCGCGGGCCAGCACCTGGTAGTAGGCGGTGAAGTCGTCGCTGGTGAAGGCGTTCTCTTCGGCACCGAGGTCGCGCAGGATCAGCGACGCTTCGCCGGGGCCGACTTTTTCACTGCCCTTGAACATCATGTGCTCAAGGGCGTGGGACAAACCGGTCTGGCCTGGCGTTTCGTAGCTGGAACCGACCTTGTACCAGACCTGGGACACCACCACCGGCGCACGATGGTCTTCGCGCACGACGACCTTCAGGCCGTTGTCGAGGGTGAATTCATGGGTGGGTTGTGGGTCGGCAGCCAAGGCTGAAAGAGGCAGACAAACTGTGCTGAGCAGCAGGCCTGCGGCGCGGCGGGCAAGAGCATTCATTCGTGTTTAAACCTGTTGGGTTGCCTGCTAGGTCTTAGCCTCGGCAGGCGAGGAGGTGCTAGGATACTGATCCGTTTTACTGGCGGCCACGCCTATCGGGCCTTTTATCGGCCCGGGGTTGCCTGGGTTCTGCGGAGAAACCCTGGGTTTGCTCGTTGATCCCGGCGTTTTCGCCGATGATGCCGTACCAGTCCTTCGAAAAAATCGACTTTGAGGCGTCCTGGGGACGCTTCGACAAAATGTTGCGCGTGAACAAGCTGGATGAAACGCAGTCTGTTCAGCATTGAATATTTATCACCGAGGCGCCCTCGTGGCGCGTCGCTACCGTGAGATAGCCGTCCTCCATGTTTGGTTCCAACGACGACAAGAAGACCCCAGCCGCGGCTGGCGAGAAAAAAGGCCTGTTCGGATGGCTGCGCAAGAAGCCGCAGGATACCGTCGTCGAACAGCCACAAGCGCTGCCTGAGCCCGCCGCCGAGACAGTGGCCGAAGCAGCCGCGCCCATTGTCCTGCCGATCGCCGAGCCGGTGCTGCAACCGGTCGAGCCTGAGCCCGTTGCCGAGCCGATGGCCGAGCAGCCGCTGACCCCGCCCGCCGGGCAAACGCCCTGGCTGACCTTGCCGGTGGCGGAAGAGCCCGTCGCGCTGGTCGAGGAAACGGCGCCTCATATCACCCCGCCGATTCCAGCGCCGACACAGGTTGTCGAGGCGCCGGTCGTCGAAGCTTTCATCGAACCGCCAGCCGCCGTCGTTGCACCCGTGGTTGCGCCTGCCGCCCCCGAGCCGGCACCTGCCGTGCTGGAAACCATGGCCGCCGTCGAGCCCGTCCGTAGCGCTGAGGAAAACAAGGTCGGCTTCTTCGCCCGCCTCAAGCAGGGCTTGTCCAAGACCAGCGCCAGCATCGGCGAAGGCATGGCCAGCCTGTTCCTGGGCAAGAAAGTCATAGACGACGAATTGCTGGAGGACATCGAAACCCGCCTGCTGACCGCCGATGTCGGCGTCGAGGCCACCTCGGTGATTATCCAGAGCCTGACCCAGAAGGTCGCGCGCAAGCAGCTGACCGATGCCGACGCCCTGTACAAATCCCTGCAGGGCGAGCTGACCAGCCTGCTCAAGCCGGTGGAAAAGCCGCTGGTGATCGCCTCGCAGAACAAGCCATTCGTGATCCTGGTCGTTGGCGTCAATGGCGCCGGCAAGACCACCACCATCGGCAAGCTGGCCAAGAAGCTGCAGCTCGAAGGCAAGAAAGTCATGCTCGCCGCCGGCGACACCTTCCGCGCCGCCGCGGTCGAACAACTGCAAGTGTGGGGCGAGCGCAACAAGATCCCGGTGATCGCCCAACATACCGGCGCCGACTCCGCTTCGGTGATCTTCGACGCCGTGCAGGCGGCCAAGGCCCGTGGCATCGATGTGCTGATCGCCGACACGGCCGGTCGCCTGCACACCAAAGACAACCTGATGGAAGAATTGAAGAAGGTGCGCCGGGTGATCGGCAAGCTCGACGCCGACGCGCCCCACGAAGTGCTGCTGGTGCTGGACGCCGGTACCGGCCAGAACGCCATCAACCAGGCCAAGCAATTCAACCAGACCGTCGAACTGACTGGGCTGGCCCTGACCAAGCTCGACGGCACCGCCAAGGGCGGGGTGATTTTCGCCCTGGCCAAGCAATTCGGCCTGCCCATTCGCTACATCGGCGTGGGCGAAGGCATCGACGACTTGCGCACCTTTGAAGCCGAGCCCTTTGTCCAGGCACTGTTTGCCGAACGGGAGCATTCATGATTCGTTTCGAACAGGTCGGTAAACGCTATCCGAACGGTCACGTCGGCTTGCATGAGCTGAGCTTTCGGGTCCGTCGGGGCGAGTTTCTGTTTGTCACCGGCCATTCCGGTGCCGGTAAAAGCACCTTGCTGCGCCTGTTGCTGGCGATGGAGCGGCCTTCCACCGGCAAACTGCTGCTGGCCGGCCAGGACCTGAGCACCATCAGCAATGCCCAGATCCCCTACCTGCGGCGGCAGATCGGCGTGGTGTTCCAGAATCACCAGTTGCTGTTCGATCGCACGGTGTTCAACAACGTGGCGTTGCCGTTGCAGATCCTTGGCCTGTCCAAGGCCGAAATCATCAAGCGGGTGGATTCGGCCCTGGAGCGCGTGGCCCTGTCGGACAAGACCGACCTGTACCCGGGCGACCTGTCCACCGGCCAGCAACAGCGCGTCGGCATCGCCCGTGCCATCGTCCATCGCCCGGCCTTGCTGCTGGCGGACGAGCCCACCGGTAACCTCGACCCGCGCCTGGCGGCGGAAATCATGGGCGTGTTCGAAGACATCAACCGCCTGGGTACCAGTGTGCTGATCGCCAGTCACGACCTGGCCCTGATCGCCCGCATGCGTCACCGCATGCTCACCTTGCAACGCGGTCGATTGATCGGTGACGGGGAGGCTGGCGCATGAGTGCTACTCGCAGCCCGAAAGTGGCCGAACGCGTGGCCCCGAAGGCCTCCGATCCGCAGCCGCAAAAGAAAAAGCGCGACGATGACGACGGCCCGGATTTCGCCACGCTGCTGCGCGCCTGGATCGAAAGCCATCGCGCCAGCCTGCTGGACAGCCTGCGGCGCCTGGGCAAGCAGCCCATCGGCAGCTTCTTTACCTGCATGGTGATGGCGGTCGCCTTGAGCCTGCCTATGGGCCTGTCATTATTGCTGAATAATGTGGAGCGCCTGGGCGGCTCCTGGCAGCGCGCGGCGCAGATTTCCCTGTACCTGCAGATGGACGCCAGTCCCGCCGAAGGCCAGGCATTGGGTGAGCAGATCAAGGCGATGCCGGGTGTGGCTGAAGCCGAGTACATCGGCCGCGAGCAGGCGCTGGAGGAGTTCCAGCAACAGTCCGGCCTGGGCGATGCGCTCAAGGAGCTGCCGGAGAACCCGCTGCCGGGCGTGGTGCTGGTGACGCCGAACGAGGTCGACAAGCCCGCCCTTGAAGCATTAAGACAAAGACTTTCCGAGTTGCCGAAGGTACAACAGGCGCAACTTGATCTAGTCTGGGTCGAGCGTCTTGCGGCGATCCTCAAGCTCGGCGACCGGTTTGTCTTCGGTCTGACGGTGCTGCTGGTTTCTGCATTACTTTTGGTGATAGGCAATACCATTCGTCTTCATATTGAAAACCGCCGCACCGAGATAGAAGTGATTAAACTCGTCGGCGGTACGGACAGTTATGTACGCAGGCCCTTCCTTTATATGGGGGCGCTGTATGGCTTCGGTGCGGGGATTCTGTCCTGGGGCGTATTGGCGTTTGGCCTGGACTGGCTGAACGATGCGGTAGTGGGGCTGGCCGGTTTGTACGGCAGTGATTTCGCGCTGGCCGGAGTGCCAGTCGCCGACGGTCTGTCGCTCTTGCTTGGCGCGGTGCTGTTGGGTTATATCGGTGCATGGATTGCGGTCGCACGCCACTTGCGTGAGCTTGCGCCAAAATAGTGTTTTTTGCGCGTATTGACCTTTCGGTTTTTGTGGGAACTTGTCTTAGGGTTCCCGGTCAATTTTCGCAGTGCTGAACTGCACGAGTTATGTGAGTCGGAGGTTTTTTCGTATGACCACTTCTTTGCAACCTGCTTATGCTCTGGTCCCGGGTGCGAACCTGGAGGCCTATGTGCACACGGTGAACAGCATCCCCTTGCTGACGCCCGAGCAGGAGCGTGAACTGGCCGAGAGTCTCTATTATGAGCAGGATCTTGAGGCGGCTCGGCAGATGGTGCTCGCCCACCTGCGTTTTGTCGTACATATCGCCCGCAGCTATTCCGGCTACGGGCTGGCCCAGGCCGACCTGATCCAGGAAGGCAACGTCGGCCTGATGAAGGCGGTCAAGCGCTTCAACCCGGAAATGGGTGTGCGCCTGGTGTCGTTCGCCGTGCACTGGATCAAGGCGGAAATCCACGAGTTCATCCTGCGCAACTGGCGCATCGTGAAAGTCGCGACCACCAAGGCCCAGCGCAAGCTGTTCTTCAACCTGCGCAGCCAGAAGAAGCGTCTGGCCTGGCTGAACAACGAAGAAGTCCACCGCGTGGCTGAAAGCCTGGGCGTAGAGCCTCGGGAAGTACGCGAGATGGAAAGCCGCCTGACCGGCCATGACATGGCCTTCGACCCGGCCGCCGAAGCGGACGACGACAGCGCTTTCCAATCGCCGGCCAACTACCTGGAAGACCACCGGTATGACCCGGCGCGTCAACTGGAAGACGCCGACTGGAGCGACAACTCCAACACCAACCTGCACGAAGCCCTGGAAGTGCTGGACGAACGCAGCCGCGACATCCTCTACCAGCGCTGGCTGGCCGAGGAAAAAGCCACGCTGCACGACCTGGCGCAGAAGTACAACGTGTCGGCCGAGCGGATTCGCCAGCTCGAGAAGAGTGCGATGAACAAGCTCAAGGTGTCGATTGCGGCTTGACGACGGTAACGCCTAAGAAAACGCCCCGATCAGCGATGATCGGGGCGTTTTTGTTTGTGTGGGCAAAACCTCTGATGTGATCGTTCCCACGCTCTGCGTGGGAACGCATCCTGTGACGCTCCGCGTCACGCTTTGGGACGCGGAGCGTCCCGTGCTGCATTCCCACGCGGAGCGTGGGGACGATCATAAAGCGGGTGGCTATTGCGCCCAAGGCACCCGCCGCGAACGATCGAGCTCCAACAGGTAGCTGTCACCCCCCAGCTGGCTCATCTGCTGGCGAATCCAGCCCGCCCGCCGTAGCACATAGGGGCTCGGTCGGCTGGCGCTCCATTTCCGCGGGTTGGGCAATACCGCCGCCAGCAGGCTGGCCTGTTGCCGGGACAAGGCGTCGGCGCTGGTGCGGAAGTGATGGCGTGCCGCTGCTTCCGCCCCGAACACACCGTCATCCCACTCGACGCTGTTGAGATACACCTCAAGGATCCGCTGCTTGGGCCAGAGCACTTCGATCAGCGCGGTGAACCAGGCCTCCAGGCCTTTGCGCAGCCAGCTGCGGCCCGACCACAGGAACAGGTTCTTGGACACTTGCTGGCTGAGGGTGCTGGCGCCGCGAATCGAACCGCCACGCCCATTGTGAGCGAAGGCGGCCTGGATCGCGCCAATGTCGAAGCCCCAGTGCTCGGGGAATTTCTGATCTTCACCAGCGATCACCGCCACCTTGAGGCTGTCGGAAATCCGGTCCCAAGGCTGCCAGGTGCGTTGCAGGTCGATCGGCTCACCGCCGAACCAGGATTCAACCTTGCGCTCGATCATCAGCGCCGTGAACGGCGGCGGCACCACGCGAAACAGCAGCACCAGCACGACGCTGCCGACGGCGAACCAGAGCAGGGCTTTAAGGAATCGTCGAAACAATAAACGCAGCATAGAGATGGCTTGGCCGAACCCGTCGAGCGGGCCATTATACAGACCCTGTCCACCGAGTCTGACTGGAGTTCCCATGTTGCGTAGCTTTCTGATGCTGGCGGCTTTTTTCGGTTTCACGGGCGTGGCGCTGGGGGCATTTGCCGCCCATGGCCTGAAAAATCGCCTGAGCGCCGATTACCTGGCGATTTTCCACACCGGCGTCACCTACCAGCTGGTGCACACCCTGGCGTTGCTGGGCGTTGCGTTGCTGGCCACTCACATTCCCGGACGCGTCGTCACTTGGGCCGGGATTTCGTTTGTCGTCGGCATCCTGTTGTTCTCCGGCAGTCTGTATCTGTTGACCCTTACGGGCATCAGCAAGCTGGGCATCATCACCCCGTTGGGTGGCGTGGCGTTCCTGATCGGCTGGTTGTGCCTGGGGCTTGCCGCCTGGCGGCTGGGCTGACCTGCCGGTCCATTTCATGACGAATGGCTTGGGTCGCCCAGACTGATCGGGCTAGAATGCCAGCCCCTAAAAATGATGGCGGCATCCGGCATGCGCATTCAGTTGAACGGCGAACCCCTTGAACTGCCCGACGGTGAAACCGTTGCGGCCCTGCTGACCCGTCTGGAGCTGGCTGGACGTCGCGTCGCGGTGGAGCTCAATCTGGATATCGTCCCGCGCAGCCTGCACGCCGAAACCACGTTGAACGACGGCGATTCGGTCGAAGTGGTCCACGCCATCGGTGGTGGCTAGTCGCCTCGGTTTCGCAGCATTTCGCAAGAACCTCACCCCAACAGAGGATTTCCCATGAGCATTGTTCGTAGCGACAAGCCCTTCGTCCTGGCCGGTCGTACCTACCAGTCGCGCTTGCTGGTAGGCACCGGCAAATACCGCGACATGGAAGAAACCCGCCTGGCCATCGAGGCCTCGGGCGCCGAGATCGTGACCGTCGCCGTGCGCCGGACCAACATCGGCCAGAACCCGGGCGAACCGAACCTGCTGGATATCCTGCCGCCGGATCGCTACACCATCCTGCCGAACACCGCCGGTTGCTTCGACGCCATCGAGGCCGTGCGCACCTGCCGCCTGGCCCGTGAACTGCTCGATGGCCACAACCTGGTGAAGCTGGAAGTGCTGGCGGACCAGAAAACCCTGTTCCCCAACGTGATCGAGACCCTCAAGGCCGCCGAAACCCTGGTCAAGGAAGGTTTCGACGTGATGGTCTACACCAGCGATGACCCGATCATCGCCCGTCAACTGGCGGAAATCGGCTGCATCGCGGTCATGCCGCTGGCCGGCCTGATCGGCACTGGCCTGGGGATCTGCAACCCGTACAACCTGCAGATCATCCTGGAAGAAGCCAAGATCCCGGTGTTGGTGGATGCCGGTGTCGGCACCGCCTCCGACGCCACGATCGCCATGGAGCTGGGTTGCGAAGCGGTGCTGATGAACTCGGCCATCGCCCACGCCCAGCAGCCGGTCCTGATGGCCGAAGCCATGAAGCACGCCATCGTCGCCGGTCGCCTGGCGTACCTGGCCGGCCGCATGCCGAAAAAACTTTACGCCAGCGCCTCCTCGCCGCTGGATGGTCTGATCAAGTAAGAGCCATTGATGACTGAATCGAACGACACGCCGGTCCTGCCGGAAGAAGGCGAAGAGCGCCAGCACCGCCGCATCAAGAGTTTCGTGATGCGCGCCGGGCGCATGACCGAAGGCCAGCAGCGCGGCCTGGAGCAGGGCGCGCCGCTGTTTGTCCTGCCCCTGGCCGATGCGCCGGTGGATTTTGACCAGGTGTTCGGCCGCTCGGCCCCGCGCTCGCTGGAAATCGGCTTCGGCATGGGGCACTCGTTGCTGGAAATGGCCGCCGCTTCGCCGGAGCAGGATTTCATCGGGGTGGAAGTCCACCGTCCCGGTGTCGGTGCGCTGCTCAACGGCGTGCTGACCCAAGGGCTGACCAACCTGCGGGTCTACGATTGCGACGCCATCGAAGTGCTCAACCGCTGCGTGGCCGACAACAGTCTCGACCGGCTGATGCTGTTCTTCCCGGACCCTTGGCACAAAAGCCGGCACCACAAGCGCCGTATCGTCCAGGCGTCGTTCGCTGAACTGGTGCGCAGCAAGTTGAAGGTCGGCGGTGTGCTGCACATGGCCACCGACTGGGAACCCTACGCCGAGTACATGCTGGAAGTGATGAACGTCGCCCCGGGCTATCGCAACCTGGCCGAAGACGGCAAGTGCGTGCCACGCCCGGCCGAACGGCCGATCACCAAGTTCGAGCGCCGTGGCGAACGGTTGGGGCATGGGGTTTGGGATTTGAAGTTCGAGAAGGTGGCGTAAAACCCGAAGATCCTGTTGAAATGGGATCTCCTGTGGGAGCGAGCTTGCTCGCGATGGCGGCATAGCAGTCAACATTGATGTTGGATGTTATGGCCCCATCGCGAGCAAGCTCGCTCCCACATTTGTTTTGTGGTGTCTGAGGGGGATCAGCGCCGATCCGCCACCACGCCAATCAACACCAGCACCACCAACAACACCGGCGCCAGGCTGTAGTTGTTGAACTGGCTCAAGCCCCTGACGATCCATGGCGTGGCATAGATCAGCGCCGCACCGCTGCCGATCATGCACAGCAGGGCGATCAAGGGGACGCGCAAGGCGCCGGCGATGCTGCCCAGGCGTTGGTCGACCCAGCCCTTGATGTCGGCACCAAACAGCACCAGCAGGCAGCCTACCAATGCCAGGGAGATTTCCGACAGGTTGCTGCGGCTCCAGCGGGACACGGTGGCCAGCAGGTCGAGTACCAGATCCATTCGATTTCCTTGTGTTGATCAGCTCAGAAAAGTCTGCAGCAAGTCATTGAGAAACAGCTGTCCGCGCTCGGTGGCCGCCAGACGTGTCGGTTCGACCTGCAACAACCCGCTTTGTTCGGCCTCGCGCCGGCCTTCGGCCAGGCTTTGCAGGGGCAACCCGGTGCGTTCCGGGTACAGCCGCGCGTCCACGCCTGCGGTCAGGCGCAGGGCGTTCATCAGGAACTCGAACGGCAGTTCTTCATTGGCCAGGGTTTTCTCGCCAGCCTGGAAGCTTTTGGCCGGATTGAGATAGTCCTTGGGCAGTCGGGTCTTCCAGGTGCGCACGATGCGCCCGTCCGGATGGCTGAGCTTGCCGTGGGCGCCGGCGCCGATGCCGATGAAGTCGCCGAAGCTCCAGTAGTTGAGGTTATGCCGCGCCGCCCGGCCGGGCTGGGCGTAGGCCGAGACTTCGTATTGGGCGTAGCCGTGTTCGGCCAGCAAGGCCTGCCCGGCTTCCTGGATATCCCACAGCGTGTCGTCTTCGGGCAAGGTCGGCGGTTGGTTCCAGAACACCGTGTTCGGTTCCAGCGTCAACTGGTACCAGGACAGGTGGGTCGGCTTCAAGGCAATGGCCTGGCGCAGGTCGCTCAAGGCGTCGTCGAGGGACTGGTCGGGCAGCCCATGCATCAGGTCCAGGTTGAAGTTGTCGAACCCGGCCTGGCGGGCCATGCCGGCGGCGCGTACCGCTTCGTCACCGTTATGGATGCGCCCCAGGGCTTCGAGCTTGGCCTGCTGGAAGCTCTGGATGCCGATGGACAGGCGATTGATGCCCAGGGCCCGGTAAGCGACGAACTTTTCTTGCTCGAACGTGCCGGGGTTGGCTTCCAGGGTGATTTCGATGTCCTGGGCGAAGGGGATCCGTGCCTCGACACCCTTGAGCAACCGGCCCAGGGCCTGGGCACTGAACAGGCTTGGCGTACCGCCGCCGAAGAAGATCGAGCTCAGTTCGCGGCCATGAACCCCGTGCAGGTCCTGGTCGAGATCGGCCAGCAAGGCGTCGACGTATTCCTCCTCCGGCAGCTGTGGACTGGCGGTGTGGGAGTTGAAGTCGCAATAGGGGCATTTGCGCACGCACCACGGGATGTGGATATACAGCGCCAGGGGCGGCAACACCAGCAGTGGCGCCCGCGGGGTTTGTGCACCGCCATGGATCAGGGGTGCGGGGGCGTCGTCGGTCATTGCAGGCCCAGGCGTTGACGCAGCAGGGCCATGGCGCGGGCGCGGTGGCTCAGTTGGTTCTTTTCCACCGGCCCCAGCTCGGCGCTGGAGCAATTGCGCTCCGGCACCCAGAACAACGGGTCGTAGCCAAAACCGTGCTCGCCGCTGGCTTGGGTGAGAATGCGTCCGTGCCACAGGCCTTCGCAGAGGATCGGCAGCGGATCATCGGCATGCCGGACCAGGGCCAGCACACACACGAACTGCGCGCCGCGCTCGGCTTCGGGCACGTCCTTGAGGGCATCGAGCAGCTTGGCGTTGTTCGCAGCGTCTCCTTTGCCGTCAGCGTAACGGGCCGAGTAAATGCCCGGTGCGCCGCCGAGGAAGTCCACGGCCAGCCCGGAATCGTCGGCGAGCGCCGGCAGGCCCGAGATGCGTGCGGCATTGCGGGCCTTGAGGATGGCGTTCTCGACGAACGACAGGCCGGTCTCTTCCGGTTCCACCTGGCTGAATTCGCCAATCGAGCGCAACTGCACCGACCCGCCGAGCATGGCCTGCAGTTCCTTGAGTTTGCCGGCGTTGTGGCTGGCCAGTACGAGTTGGGTGAGGTTCATCATTCGCCGGGGAACAGTTCCTGGTTGAAGTTGAGGGTGTTGATCTTGTCGCCGGTTTGCACCTTGATCTCGAAGGTACGGGTTTCCTGTTGGTCCACTGGATACTGGGCGATGTAATAGATCGCGCCTTGTTCGGTAATCTGGCGGAAGGAGAGAGGGACTGTCTTGCTGGTCAGGTCCTTCACCGTGCCGCTGACGTCGGCGATCAATGGCTTGCCGCTTTTAATCACCGAGACATTGATCACACCTTGGTTCTTGCTGCGAATCAGCTCGGCAGCCTTGGCGATGTCCGGCGTCAGGAAGGTGGAGTTGAACGTGTTGTAGTGCGCGGTGATATCACCGAACACTTCCTTGCGCTCGCCCTTGATGACGTCGGCGGCCATGGCGCCCACGCTCAGGCAAGCGGTGATGAGAAACAACGCTAGACGTTTCATGTCGTGCTCCTGGTGAGGCCGGGGCTTACACCGCGACCTGGTAATCGGCAAGGCCTGGGCTGCTGACCCGATAGATGCCTATTTCACCTAACAGATTAGGCCATAGCTTGCTGGCCCACCCGTGGCGGTGCTGCTGGTCCACGGCCAGGCGATCGATGACCTTGGCTTCACGTTCGCGGCACAGCGCTTCGAAATCCTTGAAGGTGCAGAAGTGGATGTTCGGCGTGTTGTACCAGGTGTAGGGCAGGAAATCCGAAACCGGCATGCGCCCCTTGCTCGCCAGGTACCAGCGGCAGCGCCAGTGACCGAAGTTGGGGAAGGTGATGATGCACTGGCGCCCGACCCGCAGCATTTCGTCGAGGATCTTGTCCGGGTAGTGCACCGCTTGCAGGGCTTGGGTCATGACCACGATGTCGAAGCTGTTGCTGGCGAAGTTGCCCAGGCCCTTGTCCAGGTCCTGCTCGATGACGTTGATGCCCTTGGCGACGCACTCGGCAATGTTGTCCGGGTCGTTTTCCAGGCCGTAGCCGGTCACTTGCTTGTTGTCCCGCAGCCAGGTCAGCAGTTCGCCGTTGCCGCAGCCCAGGTCGAGCACGCGACTGCCGGCGGGAATCCATTCCTGGATGATGTCCAGATCGGCTCTCATGGCGTCCTCACAGCGTTATACGGTTCATGTAGTTGCCGAACGCCTGCAGGTAGCGCGGGATCGGGATCAAAAAGGCGTCGTGGCCCTGGGGCGCGTCGATTTCCAGGTAGCAGACATCCTTGCGCGCGGCCATCAGTGCGTCCACCAGCTCCCGCGAGCGCGCCGGGGAGAAGCGCCAGTCGGTGGTGAACGACATCACGCAGAACTTGGCGGTGGCCTTGGCGAAAGTTTTCGCCAGGTCATCGTCGAAGTTCGCCGCCGGATCGAAGTAGTCCAGGGCCTTGGTCATCAACAGGTAGGTGTTGGCGTCGAAACGCCCGGAGAATTCTTCACCCTGATAGCGCAGGTAGCTCTCGACTTGGAATTCGACGCTGTGGAAGTCGTAGTTGAGCTTTTCGCTCTTGAGGCCGCGGCCGAATTTCTCGCCCATGGAGTCGTCGGACAGGTAGGTGATGTGCCCGACCATCCGCGCCAGCATCAGCCCGCGCTTGGGGATCACGCCGTGTTCCTGGAACGAACCGCCGTGGAATTCGGGGTCGGTGAGGATCGCCTGGCGCGCCACTTCGTTGAAGGCGATGTTTTGCGCCGACAGCTTGGGGGCCGAGGCGATTGCCAGGCAGTGGCGCACGCGGTCCGGGTAAGTGATGGTCCATTGCAGGGCCTGCATGCCTCCCAGGCTGCCGCCGATCACGGCGGCCCACTGGCCGATACCGAGGCGATCGGCCAGGCGGGCCTGGCTGTGGACCCAGTCTTCCACGGTCAGCACCGGGAAATCGGCGCCGAAGGGCTTGCCGGTGTCCGGGTTGAGGCTGCTGGGGCCGGTGGAGCCGTTGCAGCCGCCCAGGTTGTTCAGGCTGACCACGAAGAACTTGCTGGTGTCGATGGGCTTGCCCGGGCCGATGCAACTGTCCCACCAACCGGGCTTGCGGTCGTCGATGCTGTGGTAGCCGGCGGCGTGGTGATGCCCCGACAAGGCGTGGCAAATCAGCACGGCATTGCTCGCCGTGGCATTGAGGGTGCCGTAGGTTTCGTAGATCAGGTCATAGGCTGGCAACGAACGACCGCAGGCCAGGGCCAGGGGCTCGCTGAAATGCGCCGTTTGCGGCGTCACCAGACCAACGGAATCGGGGGGAAAGGCAGCTGGCATCGACCCTGCTCGCGTTGAAATGAGGCGTAAGTCTAAAGACCGCTGTGGCGGGCGGCAAGCAAAGGCGCAACCAGGGGATACAACGGTTGCGAGGGGATTTATTTGTGGCGAGGGGATTTATCCCCGCTGGGCTGCGAAGCAGCCCTGAAACCTGAGTATGTGGAGTATCAGACTGACCGAGCTGTCTGCTTTGGGGCCGCTTCGCGGCCCAGCGGGGATAAATCCCCTCGCCACAAACAGTTCTTTTGCCACAGAGAGCAGAGCTGGGGGCGTCAGATCAGCAGCCGCAGGATTTCCGGCATCATGGTCATCGCCGCCAGGTTGTTGATCACCAGCATGTCGATGAGCTTGAGCACCATGAACGCCAGGATCGGCGAGATATCCAGGCCGCCCAGGTTCGGCACGATGCGACGGAACGGCGCCAGGGCCGGCTCGCAGATCTGGTTCACCAGCTCGGCGCCCGGGTTATGGCTGCCTGGTGCGACCCAGGACAGGATCACGCTGATGATCAGGGCGAAGAAGAAAATCTTCAGGAACAGCGCGGTGACGCCAATGAGCGACCAGATCAGCAATTGCAGCGGGTTGCCGGTGGTGCCGTAGGTCAGCAGCAGGGTCAGGGCCATCAGCGCCATTTGCACGAGGATCGCCAGGACCAGCGACGACATGTCCAGGCCGAACAGGCTCGGGATGATCCGGCGCAGTGGCTTGAGCAGCGGCTGGGTGGCCTTGACGATGAACTGGCACAGCGGGTTGTAGAAGTTGGCGCGCACCAGTTGCAGCACGAAACGCAGCAGTACGATCAGCAAGTACAGGCTGCCGAGGGTTTGCAGCACGTAGACCGCTGCAGTGTTCAATCCAATCATGAATGGCTCCTTATTGGCCCAGTTGTTCGGCCATTTCGGCCGAGCGGTGCGCGGCGGCGCCGAGTGCTTTTTCCACCAGGGCTTCGAAGCCCCCGGCCTGGAACGATTTGATGGCCGCTTCGGTGGTGCCGGCCGGCGAGGTCACGCGACGACGCAGCTCGGCCGCATCGACATCGCTCGACACCGCCATGTGCGCGGCACCGAGGGCGGTCTGCAAGGTCAACTGGGCGGCGGTTTCCCGGGTCAGGCCAAGTTTTTCGCCAGCGGCGGTCATGGCTTCGATCAGCAGGAAAAAGTACGCCGGGCCGGAGCCGGAGACGGCGGTGACCGCGTCCAGTTGCTGTTCGGTGTCCAGCCACAGGGCCAGGCCGACGGCCGACAGCAGCGTTTCGGCCTGCTGGCGTTGCTCGGCGGTCACGCCTGGCGTGGCGAACAGGCCGCTGACGCCCTGGCGCAGCAGTGCCGGCGTGTTGGGCATGCAGCGTACGATCGGCTGCTCGCCGAGCCAGTTGTTCATGCTGGCGCAGGTGATGCCGGCGGCAATCGACACCACCAGTTGATGGGGGGTGAGGCTGGGGCGAAGGGCTTCGCAGACAGTTTTCATCGCTTGCGGCTTGACCGCCAGCACGATGACGTCGGCACCGTCGATGGCCTGGGCATTGTCGGCGAAGGTTTCGATGCCGTGCTCGGCACTCACTCGGGTGCGGGTCTCTTCACCCGGATCGCTGGCGCGGATCAGCGAAGCGTCCAGGCCCTTGGCCCGCAGGCCGCCGATCAGACTGGCGGCCATGTTGCCGGCGCCTATGAAGGCAATACGCGTGTTGCTCATGACAGGTCCTTATAAAGAGATGAGTCGGTCATGGTTCAGGATTGACCGTAGTCGCGGGCACCAAACAGGGCAGTACCGATGCGCACCCAGGTGGCGCCTTGGGCAATGGCCGACTCGAGGTCGTGGCTCATGCCCATGGAAAGCGTGTCCAGCGGCAGTGCCAGGCTGGCTTGCAGGCGTTGAACGGCGGCGAAGGCTGCATCCTGGGCGGTACGTTCTTCGGTGGGTTCGGGAATCGCCATCAGCCCGCGCAGCTTCAGGCGCGGCAAAGCGCTGATGGCGCTGGCCAGGGCGGGCAGGTCCGCCGGGGTGCAGCCGGATTTGCTGGCTTCACCGCTGACGTTGACCTGGATACAGATGTTCAGCGGCGGCAACTCGGTCGGGCGCTGCTCGGACAGGCGCTGTGCAATTTTCAAGCGATCCACGGAATGCACCCAGTCGAAGTGTTCGGCGATAGCACGCGTCTTGTTCGATTGAATGGGGCCGATGAAGTGCCAGATCAAGGGCAGGTCGGTCAATTCGGCCTGTTTGCCCAGGGCCTCTTGCAGGTAGTTCTCGCCGAAGTCCCGCAGGCCGGCGGCATAGGCTTCACGCAGGGCCTGGGCAGGCTTGGTCTTGCTCACGGCCAGCAGTTGGACACTGCCTTCGGTACGTTGGGCGGTCTGCTCCGCCGTGCGGATGCGCGAACTAACCTGAGCAATGTTGTCTGCTATCGTGGACATAAAGGAAGCGCCAGCGGTGAGGTTCGCGGCATTCTACTGGAATTGAGGAGCGCTATGGATATCACTGAACTGCTGGCGTTCAGCGCCAAACAGGGGGCGTCGGACCTGCACCTGTCCGCCGGGCTGCCGCCGATGATCCGCGTGGATGGCGATGTACGGCGGATCAACCTGCCGGCGCTGGACCACAAGCAGGTCCATGAACTGATCTACGACATCATGAACGACCGGCAACGGGTGGATTACGAAAAGTTTCTGGAGACCGACTTTTCCTTCGACGTGCCGGGTGTCGCGCGATTCCGGGTCAACGCCTTCAATCAGAATCGCGGCGCGGGGGCGGTGTTCCGGACCATTCCGTCGAAAGTCCTGACCATGGAAGACCTGGGGATGGGCGAGGTGTTTCGCAAGGTGACCGAATCGCCGCGTGGGCTGGTGCTGGTGACCGGGCCGACCGGTTCGGGCAAGTCCACCACCCTGGCGGCCATGATCGACTACCTCAACAGCCATAAGCACCATCACATCCTCACCATCGAAGACCCTATCGAATTCGTTCACGAACCGCGCAAGTGCCTGATCAACCAGCGCGAGGTGCACCGCGACACCCAAAGTTTCTCCACGGCCCTGCGTTCAGCCCTGCGGGAGGATCCGGACGTGATCCTGGTGGGCGAGATGCGCGATCTGGAAACCATCCGCCTGGCGCTGACCGCCGCCGAAACCGGGCACCTGGTGTTCGGCACTTTGCACACCACCTCGGCGGCCAAGACCATCGACCGGGTGGTGGACGTGTTCCCGGGCGATGAAAAGTCCATGGTCCGCTCGATGCTGTCGGAGTCGTTGCAGGCGGTGATTTCCCAGACGTTGATCAAGAAAATCGGTGGGGGCCGGATTGCCGCGCACGAGATCATGCTGGGCACCTCGGCCATTCGGAACCTGATCCGCGAAGACAAAATCGCGCAGATGTACTCATCGATCCAGACCGGCGGTTCGCTGGGGATGCAGACGCTGGATATGTGTTTGAAGGACTTGGTGAGCAAAGGCTTGATCAGCCGTGAGCATGCGCGGGAGAAGGCGCGGACGCCGGATAACTTCTAGAGGGGCAAGCGGTGTGACCTGTGGCGAGGGGATTTATCTGTGGCGAGGGGATTTATCCCCGCTGGGGCGCGAAGCGCGCCCCAGCAATATAAGGCTTTCACCTTTATTTCAGGCTGGCCATTTGGGGCTGCTTCGCAGCCCAGCGGGGATAAATCCCCTCGCCACAGTGGGCCAGTGAGTTCTTCAGCTCAGCGCTGAACCACGCGCAGCGCACCAGGCTCTTTGGGCAGCACTCGCTTGGCGACCACGTAGTGGGTGTCCCAGTACGGCTTGTTCAAGGTGTCGATGGTCACCGACTTGCCACGGCGTGGGGCGTGGATGAAGCGGTCGTTGCCCAGGTAGATGGCCACGTGGTTGACCCGGCGGCTCTTGAGCTTGAAGAAGATCAGGTCGCCGGGCTTGAGATCCTTGCGCTCGACCTTCTCACCATGACCGGCGGCCATGGCGTTGGACGTGCGCGGCAGGTCGAACGTGGCGTCGTTGAAAGCGTATTTCACCAACCCGCTGCAATCGAAGCCTTTACTTGGGCTGCTGCCGCCCCAACGATAGGGTGTGCCGAGTACATTCACGGCGCGGCTCAGCACGTTGCTGCTCGCTTTGGTCGCCATGGGCGGCACCAGCTTGCTGTTGGCCGTGCCCACGCGCTGGACGCTTGGCTTGTTCTTGCTCGAAGGAGCAGAAACATGGGATTTCGGGGTGTAGCCGTTGACGTTGGGAAGACGTTGCTCACGATTGGTGGCGTGGGCGGCCAGTGGCAATAATAGGCAGATGGTTAGCCATGTCTTGAAAAATGGACGCATTAGGCAAGGCTCTTAAAGGTTAGCGCGCAACTTTATAACAGCTTTTTTTGCCATTCCGAGGCCGTTTGTCGATTCGAAACCCAGCGTAAACCCTGCACAATGGCGACAATTGGGCTTGATTGTCCGACAGAACCCCCGTGACACGGGGGTTTCCCCGGTTCGCGTCGTCCAGGACCGCTTGTCGGCGAGACACAAAAAAGTCACAAAAAGTCCGAACAAATTTTTCTATCGAGGCAAAAGAGGCCATTCATGAACAGCTATCAGCAGGACGCAATCCGCGATACCCACAGCAAAGTCATTGGGTATCTGCTGTGGATTTTCGGTTTTACCGGCGCCCACCGTTTCTATTACGGAAAACCGGTCACAGGCACGATCTGGTTCTTCACCTTCGGCCTGCTGGGCATCGGTTGGCTGATCGACCTGTTCCTGATCCCGTCCATGGACCGCGAGGCGGACCTGCGTTTCACCCCAGGGCCGATCGAGTACAGCGTGGCGTGGATTCTGCTGACGTTTCTCGGGGTGCTGGGCGTACACCGGATGTATCAGGGCAAGTGGATCAGCGGGATTATTTACCTGCTGACCGGCGGGGTGTTTTTTCTCGGGGTGCTGTATGACTTCTGGACATTGAACGATCAGGTGTCGATTCGTAATGCGCAGAAGCGGGGGGCTTTTCACTAAGTCGGCTAGACCGAGTCGCCTGCATTCGCGAGCAAGCCCGCTCCCACACGGGATCCGTTGTGAACACATGATGTGTGAACACCTCAGATCCAATGTGGGAGCGGGCTTGCTCGCGAAGCAGGCGACGCGGTATCAGGCCTGGTGAGTGATCCGCCCATCCATCAGGGTATAGCGCACCACCCCCGGCAGGCTGTGACCGAGGAACGGGCAGTTGTCGCCCTTGGAGCGCCAGGCTTCGCCGGCCACGGTGGATGCGGCTGGGTCGAACAGCACCAGGTCCGCCGCGGCGCCCACCGCCAGTTTCCCCGCTGGCAATTGCAGCGCCTGGGCCGGGCCGGCGCTCAGGCGGGCCAGCAAGGTCGGCAGGTCCAGCAAGCCGTCTTCCACCAGCGTCAGGCCCAGCGGCAGCAGCAATTCGACGCTGCTGATGCCCGGCTCGGTGGCGCCGAACGGGGCCAGCTTGGCATCACGCTCGTGGGGTTGGTGATGGCTGGAGATGGCTGAGATCACCCCGGACTTCACCGCCTCGCGCAGGCCATCGCGGTCGGCGCGGGTGCGCAGCGGCGGCTGGACGTGGTAGACGCTGTTGAAGTCGATCAGCGCCTCGTCGGTCAGGATCAACTGGTACAGCGCCACATCGGCGGTGACCGGCAAGCCGCGGGCCTGGGCCTGGGCGATCAACGCCGCGCCGCGGGCGCTGGTGAGCTGGCTGAAGTGGGCGCGCACGCCGCTTTGTTCCACCAACAGCAGGTCCCGGGCCAGGGCCACGGTCTCGGCGGTTTCCGGGATGCCCGGCAGGCCGAGGAAGCTGGCGGTCGGGCCTTCGTGGGCCAGGCCACCTTCGGCCAGGTCGTGATCCTGGGAGTTGAAGATCACCGTCAGGCCGAAGGTCGCCGCGTATTCCAGGGCGCGGCACAGGGTACGGGTGTTGCGGAAACTGTTCAGGCCGTTGCCGAACGCCACGCAACCGGCGTCCCGCAGGGCGATGAGTTCGGCCAGTTGCTCGCCGTCGAGGCCTTTGCTCAGTGCGCCGATCGGGAAGACCTTGGTGTTGCCGGCTTCGCGGGCGCGGTCGAGGATCAGTTCGGCCACGGCCGAGGTGTCCAACACCGGTTTGGTCTGCGGCGGGCAGCACAGGCTGGTCACGCCACCGGCGGCGGCAGCCCGGGTTTCGCTGACGATGCTGCCTTTGCGGCTGTAGCCCGGTTCGCGCAGGGCGACGTTCAGGTCCACCAGGCCAGGCGCGGCCACCAGGCCCTGGGCGTCGAGGATTTCAGCCGCCACGAAACCGGTGGGCGCGGCGCCCAGGGCGACGATCTTGCAGGCATCGATATGAATGTCAGTCACTTGATCCAGGCCACTGGCTGGATCGATCACGCGTGCGCCGAGAATGCTGAGCTTCACTGGGCGTTCTCCTGGTCGAATTGGCGCTGGGCCGTTTGCCCGCTCATGGCCATGGACAGCACGGCCATGCGGATGGCGATGCCGTAGGTCACCTGGTTGAGAATCACCGAGTGCGGGCCGTCGGCCACCGCCGACTCGATCTCCACGCCGCGGTTGATCGGCCCCGGGTGCATGACGATGGCATCCGGCTTGGCCCCGGCCAGCCGGGCGGTGGTCAGGCCGAACAGGCGGTAGAACTCGCCTTCGCTGGGCAGCAGGCCGCCGGTCATGCGCTCGCGTTGCAGGCGCAGCATGATCACCACGTCCACATCCTTGAGGCCTTCGGTCATGTCGGTGTAGACCTTCACGCCGTATTGCTCGACGCCGATGGGCAGCAGGGTTTTCGGCGCGATCACGCGGATGTCCGGGCAACCGAGGGTCTTGAGGGCCAGCATGTTCGAGCGGGCGACCCGCGAGTGCAGGATGTCGCCGACGATGGCCACCGACAGGTTTTCGAAGCTGCCTTTGTGTCGACGGATGGTCAGCATGTCGAGCATGCCCTGGGTCGGGTGGGCATGACGGCCGTCGCCGCCGTTGATGATCGCCACTTGCGGGCACACGTGTTCGGCAATGAAGTGCGCTGCGCCGGAGTCGCCGTGGCGCACGACGAACATGTCGGCGGCCATGGCTTCGAGGTTGCGCAAGGTGTCGAGCAGGGTTTCGCCCTTGCTCGCCGAGGACGTGGATACGTTCAAGGTGATCACGTCCGCCGACAGGCGCTGGGCCGCCAGTTCGAAGGTGGTGCGGGTGCGGGTGGAGTTTTCGAAGAACACGTTGCACACGGTCTTGCCGCGCAGCAACGGGACTTTCTTCACCGCCCGGGCACCGACTTCGAGGAACGAGTCGGCAGTGTCGAGGATTTCCGTCAACAGCTCGCGGCGCAGGCCGTCGAGGGACAGGAAGTGCCGCAGCTGGCCCTGATCGTTGAGCTGCAGCGGGCGCTTGGTTTCGAGAGGCGTCATCGCGATGGACTCTTACAAGGGCAGTTAAAGGGCAAGGTCTTGCAGTTCGAGTTGCAGCGGCGACGGCCCGGAGAGCTTGACCCGCTCATGGGCGGCCAGCGTCAGCGTCGCGCCGACCACGTTCGGCCGGATCGGCAGCTCGGCGGCGTCCAGGTCCAGCAGGCACACCAGCGTCACGCTGGCCGGGCGACCGTAGTCGAACAGTTCGTTCATGGCGGCGCGGATGGTCCGGCCGCTCATCAGCACGTCGTCGATCAGCACCAGGTGCTGGCCTTCGATCTCGAACGGCAGCGCCGAGGGGCGCACTTGCGGGTGCAAGCCGTTCTGGCTGAAGTCGTCGCGGTAGAAGGACACATCCAGGGTGCCCAGCGGCGATTGGCTGCCCAGTGCTTCGAGCAAGGCCTGGGCGACCCAGACGCCACCGGTGCGAATGCCGATGTAGCGCGGTTCGCTGATGCCGCGTTGTTCCAGGTGTGCCGTGAGACGAATCGCCATCTGGCTGATCAGTTCGGCAGGATTGGGCAGGCTCATGCTGGCTCCTTCAGGTTCCCGGGCCGGTGGTGAGTGGCGCGGCTTATCGCTAAAAGAAAGCGCCTTGGCGGCGCTTTGTAAAAAATCAGGTTTCGAACAGGGCGGCGTTGGCGTCGAGCCAGCCTTGCAGCAGCAGGGCGGCGGCGATGGCGTCCACCGGATTGTCGCGGTAGCTGCCTTTCTGCCCGCCGCGCACCAGGCGCTCGCCCTTGGCCTCGAAGGTGGTCAGGCGTTCGTCATGGGTATAGAAAGGCAGGTTGTAGCGGCCATTGAGCCGGCGGGCGAACTTTTCGGCGCGCAGGCACATGTCGCTGGGCGTGCCGTCCATGTTCAGCGGCAGGCCGACCACCACGGCATCAGGTTTCCACTCCTTGATCAGCGCTTCGACCTGGTTCCAGTCCGGAACACCGTTCTGCGCCTTCAAGGTGCACAACTCGCGGGCCTGGCCGGTAATGACCTGGCCGACCGCTACGCCGATCTGTTTGGTGCCGTAATCGAAGCCCAGCAGCAAGCGCAGGGCCATCAGGCGTGTCCTGCCTGGCTGGTGAGCAGGCTGAGGTTGACCCCCAGCCGGCTGGCCGCCGCTTCCAGGCGCAATTCGCTGCTGGTGTTGAACAGGATGTCGGCGTCGAACGGGCAGGTCAGCCAGGCGTTGTCGGCCAGCTCGGCTTCCAGTTGCCCGGGTTCCCAACCGGCGTAGCCGAGGGCGATCAGGCTTTTCTCCGGGCCGACACCGTCGGCGATGGCGAACAGCACGTCCTGGGAGGTGGACAGCGACAAGCCGTCCAGGTCCACCGTGGCCTGGTATTTGGGGCCCGACGGATGGAGTACGAAGCCGCGGTCGGTCTGCACCGGGCCGCCGATGAAAATCGGCACGTGCTGGCACAAGAGTGGTGGTTCGACCTCGGGCCGCAGTTGCTCAAGAATGTCCGCCAGGCTCAGCTCCTGCGGGCGATTGATCACCAGCCCCATGGCCCCATTGGCCGTGTGCTCGACGATGTAGGTCAAGGTATGGGCAAAGTTCGGATCGGCCATGTGCGGCATGGCAATCAGGAAGTGATGCTTGAGGTAGGTGGGGCTGACGTTTTTCATAGGCGCTAGTGTGGCGGGGCAGGGGCGAACTGACAAGCTGGGGATGTGCAAGAAGTCCCCCGATCTGGCCGGCGACACCGATCAAATGTGGGAGCGGGCTTGCTCGCGAAGGGGCCCGTGTAACCGATAGATCTCTTGCGGCAGGACCGCCGTCTTCGCGGGCAAGCCCGCTCCCACAAGGGATCTGCGGCGGGGGCAGAGGTTATGTCCGGCACAAACCCGTGATCAATTGCTGGACAGCCGGTCGCCGCGGGCGAATTTCCAGGTGCGGATGATTTCCAGCCGGTCGATGTCCGACAGGTCCCCGGTAAACGGCGCGAACGGTGCCGCCAGACGGACGATCCGCTGGGCGGCCTGGTCCAGCAGCGGCTGGCCGGAGGATTCGAGCACCAGCACTTCATACAACGAACCGTCCCGATTGATCGAGACCATTAGCCGCAGGTTGCCGTAGATCTGCTTGCGCCGCGCTTCGTCAGGGTAGTTGAGGTTGCCGATGCGCTCGACCTTCTTGCGCCACTCGTCCTTGTACCAGGCGCCCTTGTCGCGCATGGTCGAGGCGGCGCTCAGGCGGTGGATGCGCGGGCGCTTGGCGTAGAGCTGTTGCTCCTGGGCCAGTTCGGCCTCCAGGCTGGCGATGTCGCTGGACAGTTGGGAGCTGTCGAAGGTCGGCAAGGGGGCCTGGGGCTTGGGATCAGGCTTGACCTCTTCCTTGACCGGGGCTTTCTTCGGCTTCGGCGCCACGGTGGTCACGGCCGCCTTGGGCGCCGCTTCCTGTACTTCGGGCTTGGCCGCTGGCGGCGGGGTGACTTTCTGCACCGTGTTGTCCTGGAAGGGCGCGATCTCGGTGGTCTTGGGGATCGCCTTTTTTTCCAGGGTGCCGCTGCCTTGCTGGTTTTCCTGGGCGAGGAAGTCGGCCTTCTTGGGCTTGGTTTCGCTCTTGAAGGTGGCCAGGGTGATTTCCAGGGTCTGGCTGATCTGTTTCGGCTCGACCGTGGCAAACCCGACACCCAGCAGCAAGGCCAAGTGGATCAGCGCCGCCAGGAACAGGGTAAAACCGAGGCGATCAGCCGGGCGCACGCTGCGGTGGGCGAGCTCTTGGGGCAGATCGGACGGGAGTGTCATGACAAGGAAACCAACATCGCGTTTTTTTCAGGCCGGGCATGATAACGCAATGTGGGTTTCCTTCAGCAGGATCTGGATCAACGAGCCTTGAGCTTCTGATCGATGGCATCCATCAACATGCCGCCGATGTCGGTGCCAAAGGCGTTATCGATCTCGCGGATGCAGGTCGGGCTGGTGACGTTGATTTCCGTCAGGTGCTCGCCGATCACGTCCAGGCCCACGAACAACAGGCCTTTTTCCCGCAGCGTCGGGCCGACCTGGGCAGCGATCCAGCGGTCCTTCTCGGTCAACGGCCGCGCCTCGCCACGTCCGCCGGCCGCCAGGTTGCCTCGGGTTTCACCGGCCGCCGGGATACGCGCCAGGCAATAATCCACCGGTTCGCCGTCGATCATCAGGATGCGTTTGTCGCCATCGACGATGGCCGGCAGGTAGCCCTGGATCATGATCTGCTGTTGGCCGTGCAAGGTCAGGGTTTCCAGGATCACCGACAGGTTCGGGTGGCCGGCAGTGTGCCGGAAGATCGAGGAACCGCCCATGCCGTCCAGGGGCTTGAGGATCACGTCGCCGTGATGGTCGGCAAATTCGCGCAACACGTCCGGGCGACGGCTGACGATGGTCGGCGGCGTGCACTGCGGGAACAGCGTGGCGAACAGCTTTTCGTTGCAGTCGCGCAGGCTCTGGGGCTTGTTGACCACCAGCACGCCGGCGTTTTCCGCTTGTTCCAGCAGGTAGGTGGAGTACACGAACTCCATGTCGAACGGCGGATCCTTGCGCATCAGGATCACGTCCAGGTCGCTGAGCAGCGCGTCGCTTTCGTCGCCCAGCTCGAACCACTTCTCAGGGTTGGCGAAGACGCTCAGCGGTTTCATCCGCGCCCGCGCCTGGCCTTCGGCCTGGTAGAGGTCGCGCTGCTCCATGTAGAACAGCTCCCAGCCGCGCTTCTGAGCGGCCAGCAGCATGGCCAGCGAGCTATCCTTTTTATAGGAAATGCTGGCGATAGGGTCCATGACAATGCCGACGCGTACGCTCATGGCTTGGTTCCTCGAAATATGATGGGCACATAATGGCGTGAAAAAGTGGCGTCAGAGTGGCGCTCGGAGGATTGGCGGTCAAGGAAAAACCACCGCGCCGAGCGGCCGATAGATCGGCGATGGAGACTGTGCTAAAAAGGCTGCCATGTGACGTGCGGGCCTTGAACATCAAGGGTTTGCGCTGTCGATCACACTTACGCGTTAAAAACCGGTTCGCAGTGGCAATGGCAGAGCATCTCACGCAGCAGCAACCCAGTGCCTTGAAGGTCATGGTCATCGACGACTCGAAGACCATCCGCCGCACCGCCGAAACCTTGCTGCGCAACGTGGGCTGCGAGGTGATCACGGCTATCGACGGTTTCGATGCCCTGGCCAAGATCGCCGACCATCATCCGGGCATCATCTTCGTCGACATCATGATGCCGCGCCTCGATGGCTACCAGACCTGTGCCTTGATCAAGAACAACAGCGCATTCAAGGCCACGCCGGTGATCATGCTGTCGTCCCGGGATGGGTTGTTCGACAAGGCCAAGGGGCGCATCGTCGGTTCCGATCAGTTTTTGACCAAGCCGTTCAGCAAGGAAGAACTGCTGGGGGCGATACAGGCCCATGTCCCGGGCTTTGCCGCTGTCCAGCCGCACCAGGCACATTAATGACACTCGGCCAACGGGCCTGGGGTCAACAAGAAAATGGGGAACACCATGGCACGAGTTCTGATCGTCGATGATTCGCCGACTGAAATGTACAAACTGACCGGCATGCTGGAAAAGCACGGCCATCAGGTCCTGAAGGCCGAGAATGGCGCCGATGGCGTGGCGCTGGCCCGCCAGGAAAAACCCGATGCGGTGCTGATGGACATCGTCATGCCCGGCCTCAATGGTTTCCAGGCCACGCGCCAGTTGACCAAGGACCCGGACACCGGCCATATCCCAGTGATCATCATCACCACCAAGGATCAGGACACCGACAAGGTCTGGGGTACGCGCCAGGGGGCGAAGGACTACCTGACCAAGCCGGTGGACGAAGAAACCCTGATCGCGACCCTGAACAAAGTGCTGGCGGGTTGACGACGCGGCCATGAGCCAATCCCTGACGGCCTTCGAACTGCTGCTGCAGATCGACCGGCGTTGCCGGCTGCTGGGGGCGGACCTGCCCTCCCAGCCGACCCATCGTGCCGGCTGGAGCGGCATCGGCTTTCGCCTGGGCGAGCACTGGTACGTGGCGCCGATGGGCGAAGTCAGCGAGGTGCTGCACGAGCCTCGCCACACGCATTTGCCCGGGGTCAAGCCGTGGGTGCGTGGCGTGGCTAACCTGCGTGGGCGCTTGTTGCCGTTGATGGATTTGTGCGGGTTCTTCGGCCATGAGCTGTCCGCCGTGCGCAAGCAGCGGCGGGTGCTGGTGGTGGACCATGTCGAGGTGTTCGCCGGGTTGCTGGTGGACGAGGTCCTCGGGCTGCAGCACTTTGCCCAGGACAGCCCGGAACCGATGCTGGTGGACGACCAAGACGGCCCCGAAGCGGCCTTCGTCAAGGGCCGGTTCGGCGGCGAGCGCGAGTGGCAAGTGTTCAGCCCGTTTGCCCTGGCGCGGTCGCCGGGGTTCATGGATGTGGCGATTTGACGGAAAAGCTCGGGTGAATGGGCTGGCCCTTTCGCGAGCAAGCCCGCTCCCACCTTGGATCTATGGTGCTCACAAAGCTTGAGTTCACAGTAGATCCCAATGTGGGAGCGGGCTTGCTCGCGAAGGAGGCGAATTGGTCTGACAGGTAAGCAAGGCAGTGGCCCCACTGATAAAGCAGTGAGTTGGACTGGGCAGCACAGGCGAAAAATCGATGATCAAAGCAAAAACAGGCAAGCCATTGGAAGCGTCGCGCAGTCGTTCGCAGATCATCGTGCTGTTCGTCGCGCTGATCGTCTTCATCGTGTTGCTGTTCGCCAACTTCGCTTACCTCAACACTCAATCCACCTACGACAAACAGTACATCGGCCATGCCGGTGAGCTGCGGGTGCTGTCCCAGCGCATCGCCAAGAACGCCACCGAGGCCGCCGCCGGCAAGCCTGCGGCGTTCAAGCTGCTGAGCGATGCGCGCAATGACTTCGCCCAGCGCTGGGGCTACCTGAAACAGGGCGACCCGGTGACCGGCCTGCCCCCTGCGCCCGCCACCCTGCGCCCGCAGATGCGCGCCGTGCAGCTGGACTGGGAGCGCCTGCTCAAGAACACCGATGCCATCCTTTCCAGCGAGCAGACCGTGTTGTCGCTGCACCAGGTGGCGGCCACCCTGGCCGAAACCGTGCCGCAATTGCAGGTCGAGTACGAAAAAGTCGTCGAGATCCTGCTGCAACGTGGTGCGCCGGCCACCCAAGTGGCCATGGCCCAGCGCCAGTCCTTGCTGGCCGAGCGGATTCTCGGCGCGGTGAATACCGTGCTGGCGGGGGACGAGAATGCCAGCCAGGCCGCCGATACCTTCGGTCGCGACGCGGCGCGTTTTGGCCAGGTGCTCAATGGCATGCTGCAAGGTGACGCCGCCCTGAAAATCTCCCAGGTCCAGGACCGTGATGCCCGGGCGCGGCTGAGCGAAATCAGCGAGCTGTTCGAGTTCGTCTCCGGCTCGGTGGATGAAATCCTCGAAACCTCGCCGGAGCTGTTCAAGGTCCGCGAATCGGCCGGCAATATCTTCAACTTGTCGCAGACCTTGCTCGACGAGGCTTCGCACCTGGCCACGGCCTTCGAAAACCTGGCCGGCGGGCGTTCCGTCAATACCATCGGCGGCTACGTGCTGGGCCTGCTGGCGCTGATGTCGATCATCCTGATCGGGCTGGTGATGGTCCGCGAGACCAACCGTCAGTTGCACGAAACCGCGGAAAAGAACGAGCGCAACCAGAATGCGATCATGCGGCTGCTGGATGAAATCGAGGACCTGGCCGACGGCGACCTGACCGTCACGGCCTCGGTCACCGAGGATTTCACCGGCACCATCGCCGATTCCATCAACTACTCGGTGGACCAGCTGCGGGATCTGGTGGCGACCATCAACCTCACCGCCGGCCAGGTCGCCGCCGCCGTGCAGGAAACCCAGGCCACGGCGATGCACCTGGCCCAGGCTTCCGAGCACCAGGCCCAGCAAATTTCCGAAGCTTCGACTTCAATTAATGAAATGGCCCTGTCCATCGACCAGGTGTCGGCCAATGCCGCCGAATCGTCGGCGGTGGCCGAGCGCTCGGTGGAAATTGCCAACAAGGGTAACGAGGTGGTGCACAACACCATTCATGGCATGGACAACATTCGCGAACAGATTCAGGACACCGCCAAGCGCATCAAGCGCCTGGGCGAGTCATCCCAGGAAATTGGCGACATTGTCAGCCTGATCGACGACATCGCCGACCAGACCAACATCCTGGCCCTCAACGCCGCTATCCAGGCGTCCATGGCCGGTGATGCCGGGCGCGGGTTCGCGGTGGTGGCCGATGAAGTGCAACGCCTGGCCGAGCGTTCTTCGGCGGCGACCCGGCAAATCGAAACCCTGGTGCGGGCGATCCAGGCCGACACCAACGAAGCGGTGATTTCCATGGAGCAGACCACCACCGAAGTGGTGCGTGGTGCGCGACTGGCCCAGGACGCCGGCGTCGCCCTGGAGGAGATCGAAGGTGTGTCCAAGACCCTGGCGGCGCTGATCCAGAGCATCTCCAACGCGGCGCAGCAACAGACCACCTCGGCGGGGCAGATTTCCTTGACCATGAACGTGATCCAGCAGATCACCACACAGACTTCCTCGGGCTCCACCGCCACCGCCGAAAGCATCGGCAACCTGGCGAAGATGGCCAGCCAGCTGCGCCGTTCGGTGTCGGGGTTTACCCTGCCGGCCGCGCCTGTGGCGGATGAGGACAAGGGGTGACTGGGCGCACTTTCCTGGCCGCAGAGATCTTCTGTGGCGAGGGGATTTATCCCCGCTGGGGCGCGAAGCGGCCCCTGGCAATGCAGAACCCCATCTCTATGTACCAGACTGGCTATTTTGGGACTGCTTCGCAGTCCAGCGGGGATAAATCCCCTCGCCACAGGTTGATTTGGAGTGGTTATGGGTGATCGGCACGACTACGTGGCCCTGGAATGGGTCAAGGGCGAGATTGCCGAAACGCTGAAGCAGGCCCATCTGGCCCTCAATCGCCTGGTGGACGATCCCCAGGCGTCGGACGCCCTCGGGCAATGCCTGGCCTGCATTCACCAGGTCCACGGTGGCCTGCAGATGGTCGAATTCTACGGTGCGGCGTTGCTGGCCGAGGAGATGGAGCAGCTGTGCGCCGCCCTGCAGGACAACCGCGTCACCCATCGCGATGAAGCCATCAGCCTGTTGAGCCAGGCCTTGGGGCAGTTGCCGATTTACCTGGACCGCATACAAGGCGCCCGCCGCGACCTGCCGCTGGTGGTACTGCCCCTGATCAACGACCTGCGCAGTGCCCGGGGCGAGAGCCTGTTGTCGGAAACCAGCCTGTTCAGTCCCGAATTGCCCGATATTGCGCCGCTCAGCGACGAGGCTTTGCGGCGCCTCGAACCCGCTGACCTGCCAAACACCTTGCGCAAATGGCGCCAGACCCTGCAAATGGCCCTGGTGGGCCTGCTGCGCGAACAGGATGACGCGACCCATCTCGGTTACCTGGCCAAGGTTTTCCAGCGCCTGGAAACGTTGTGTGCCGGGGCGCCGCTCAATGCGTTATGGCAGGTGGCCTCAGCGCTGGTCGAAGGCATGCGTGACGGACGCATCGCCAACAGCCCGGCGCTGCGCAGCCTGTTCAAGGAAGCCGACAAGGAACTCAAGCGCCTGCTGGACCAAGGCATGCCCGGCATCAATCAGCCGGCACCGCCCCACCTGCTCAAGAGCTTGTTGTTCTATATTGCCAAGGCCGAACATCCCAGCGGGCAGATGCAGATCATGAAAGAACGCTACTCACTGGACGACGCGCTGCCCGACAGCGCCATGGTCGACGAAGAACGCGCGCGTCTGGCCGGGCCCGACCGCGATGCCATGCGCTCGGTGCTCGCCGCGCTGTGCGAGGAGTTGGTACGGGTCAAGGAGCGCCTGGACCTGTTCGTGCGCAGCGATCGCCAGCACGCCTCGGAACTGGACAGCCTGCTGGCGCCGTTGCGGCAGATCGCCGACACATTGGCGGTGCTGGGTTTCGGCCAGCCGCGCAAGGTCATCATCGATCAGCTGGCGGTGGTGCTGAGCCTCGCCCAGGGCCAGCGCGAGCCGGATGACGCGACCCTCATGGACGTTGCCGGGGCCTTGCTCTATGTCGAGGCGACCCTGGCCGGCATGGTCGGCACCGTCGAGCCCGAGAGTCGCGAAGACACGCACCTGCCCACCACCGACCTGACCCAGATCCACCAGATCGTCATCAAGGAAGCCCACACCTGCCTGCAACAGGCCAAGGATATGATCGTCGACTACATCGATGCGGACTGGAACAGCGAGCAACTGCAGCCGTTGCCGGCGTTGCTGACCCAGGTGCGCGGTGCGCTGGCGATGATCCCCCTGAGCCGGGCCGCCAGCCTGGTGGAGGCCTGCAACGCTTTCATTCGTGACCATCTGTTGCTGGAGCAGGCCCAGCCGGGCTGGGAAGAGCTCGACCATTTGGCCGACGTGATCACCGGTCTCGAATACTACCTGGAGCGCTTGAGCGAGGACCCGGAAACCCCAGGCGAGCCCTTGCTCGATGGGGTCGAGCGAAGCCTGGCCGCGCTCGGTTATTACCCTGACGAAGCGCGGGTGCCGGTGCTTGACGATGTGTTGAGTCCCAACGAAGCCCAGGTCATGCAGGACTTGCAGGAACTGGATGACCCGCAGACGGTGCAGTCCTTGGCACAGGTGCTGGCCAGCCCGGTCTCGGCGGTCAATCCGCCGGCCAGGAGCACCCCGGGCAGCCTGTTGCCCCCACCACCGGACGAGAGCCCGGTGGACGACGAGTTGCGCGAGGTCTTCCTCGAGGAAACCGCCGAGGTGCTCGACGTTCTGCGCGAATACTTGCCGCGCTGGAGTGCGCATCCCGACGACCACGGCGCCCTGAGCGAACTGCGCCGGGCCTTCCACACCCTCAAGGGCAGTGGTCGGATGGTACGGGCGCTGGTGCTGGGTGAGTTGGCCTGGGCCATGGAAAACCTGCTCAACCGGGTGCTGGAGCGCAGCGTCGAGCCGCAGGCGTCGGTTCGCCAGTTGATCGAAGACACGGTGCAGTTGTTGCCGGCCCTGGTGGCCGAATTCGTGGCCAATCGGCAGCGCCAGCGCGATGACGTCGACCGCCTGGCCGCCCGCGCCCATGCCCTGGCCAAGGGCGGCGATGAAGACGACGAAGACGACGAGCAGGACGTGGCCGCTCTCGATCCGCTGTTGTTGAAGATCTTCGACAACGAAGCCCAAGGCCACCTCGCCAGCCTCAATCGTTTTCTCGACCAGGCGGCCGACCACCTGCCATTGCAGGCCAGCGATGAATTGCAGCGGGCCTTGCACACCCTCAAGGGCAGCGCTTCGATGGCCGGCGTGCTGCCCATCGCCGAGTTGGCCGGTGCGATGGATGAGCTGGCCCGGGAGTACCGGGCGCACCTGATTGCCCTCGACCTGGATGAGGTGGAGTTGCTGCTGGAGGCCGAAGGGCTGCTGCGCCGCGGCCTGCGCCAGTTGCACAGCGAGCCGCTGGCGCCGATCCCCGATGCCGAGGATCTGATCCAGCGTGCCCAGGCTCTGCTGGCCGAGCGTCTGCACGCCGCCAACAGTGCGCCGGACAAAGCACTACGGACCAAGCGCGATCCCCAGCTGATCAACAACTTCCTCGCCCAGGGCATGGACATCCTGCTGGACGCCGAAAGCCTCTTGCAGCGCTGGCAGCAGCACCCCGGCGAAGGCCAGGAACTGAGTGCGCTGCTGGATGAACTGACTACCCTTGGCGAAGGCGCGCACCTGGCCGACCTGCACCCGGTGGACGAACTCTGCGAAGCCTTGCTGGACCTCTACGGCGCGGTGGAAGAAAGCAGCCTGGCGGTCAGCGATGAATTTTTCCAGCAGGCGCAGCTCGCCCATGAAGCGCTGATCGACATGCTTGATCAGCTGGCGGCCGGGCAGCACGTGCGTCCGCAGCCTGAGCGGGTAGCGGCCCTGCGTCGCCTGCTTCAGGAGAGCCTCGATCCGTCGGCCACTGGCCTGATCCGCAGCGACGGCAGCCGCACGCTGAGTATCCGCGAACTGGGCCACGCGACGGCGGAAATGGCACGCGACGCACCCGCCGAGACCTCGGTGGACGATGACCTCGCGTCGATTTTCCTCGAAGAGGCCCAGGACATCCTCGAAAGTGCTGCCCAGGCCTTGCAGCGCTGGTTGGCCGATCCGGATAACGGTGCGCCGCTGTCCTCGCTGCAACGTGACTTGCACACCCTCAAGGGCGGTGCGCGGATGGCCGGCATCCGGCCGGTGAGCGACCTGGCCCAGGAACTGGAAAACCTTTATGAAGGGCTGGTGGACCGGCGCTACAGCTACAGCGAGGAACTGGCGCAACTGCTTGGCAGCAGCCACGAACGCCTCGACCTGTTGCTCGGGCAGTTGCAGCAGGGCCAACCGTTGGGCGATCCCGTTGCACTGATCGACTCTATCCGAAGGTTCCGCCAGGACAAGCCGAACGCCATCGAGACGAGCGCAGCGGCCCTGGCCGACGGTGCCGGCCATGATCCCGAGTTGCTGGAAATCTTCCTTGAAGAGGGCTTTGACATCCTCGACAGCTCAGGTGCGGCGCTGCTGCGCTGGCAGGAAGAGCCGTCGAATCGCCAGGCGGTGGAAACCTTGCTGCGGGATCTGCACACCCTCAAGGGCGGTGCGCGGATGGTGGAAATCGTCCCTATCGGCGACTTGGCCCACGAGCTGGAAAACCTCTACGAAGGCCTGTCGGCGGGCCTGCTCCAGCCGACTCCGGCATTGTTTTCCTTGCTTCAAAGCAGTCATGACCGCCTGGCGCAGATGCTCGATGCGGTGCGCGCCGGCCATCCATGCCCGCTGGCCGATCGGCTGATCGCGCAGATCCAGGCGGTGAATCATCCCCAGGCAAGTGCGGTGGCCCAGGCTGCCCCGGTGACGGAGCCGATCACGCCCCCCATCGCAAGTCCGCCCGCGGCGCCCGCCAGGCAAGACCCCAGTGCAGCGGGCGACGGCGCGGACATGGTCAAGGTCTCCGCCGAACTGCTCGACGACCTGGTGAACCTGGCGGGGGAAACGTCGATTTTCCGTGGGCGCATCGAACAGCAGGTCAACGACGCACACGTGGCGCTGGGCGAAATGGAAACCACCATCGAGCGCATGCGCGACCAGTTGCGGCGCCTGGATACCGAGACCCAGGGGCGGATTCTCAGTCGTCAACAGGTGGAGGCCGAGCGCCTGGGCTACGAAGAGTTCGACCCGCTGGAGATGGATCGGCATTCCCAGTTGCAGCAGCTGTCCCGGGCGCTGTTCGAGTCTGCCTCGGACTTGCTCGAACTCAAGGAAACCCTGGATCGCAGCAATCACGATGCCGAACTCCTGCTGCAACAGCAGGGGCGGATCAACACCGAGCTCCAGGAAGGCTTGATGCGCACGCGCATGGTGCCGTTCGAGCGCATGCTGCCGCGGCTCAAGCGCATCGTCCGGCAAGTGGCGCAGGAACTGGGCAAGGACGTGGAGTTCGTGGTGGGCAATGCCGACGGCGAGATGGACCGCAACGTCCTGGAACGTATGGCTGCGCCCCTGGAGCACATGCTGCGCAACGCCGTCGACCACGGCCTGGAACCGGCCGATGTACGTGTCGCTGCTGGCAAGCCGGCAAGAGGGCGCATCAGCCTCGACCTGTCGCGGGAAGGCGGCGACATCATTTTCGACATCCGCGACGACGGTGCCGGCGTGCCGCTGGAGGCGGTGCGGAGCAAGGCGATCAAGCGTGGCCTGCTGGCGCCGGACAGCGATATCAGCGACCGCGACGTGCTGCAGTTCATCCTGCAACCGGGGTTTTCCACTGCGGAAAAAATCACCCAGATCTCCGGGCGTGGCGTGGGCATGGACGTGGTCCACGAAGAGGTGCGGCAGTTGGGCGGCAGCATGACCATCGATTCCACCCCGGGGCAGGGCGTGCATTTCCGCATTCGCCTGCCGTTTACCGTGGCGGTGAACCGGGCGTTGATGGTGCATTGTCACGAAGACCAGTACGCGATCCCGCTGAACGCCATCGAAAGCATTGTCCGGGTGTTGCCGGCCGAACTGGACGGCCATTACCAACTCGACCCGCCGACCTACACCTACGCCGGGCAACGCTATGAACTGTGCTACCTGGGCGAGCTGCTGAAAACCGGCGCCCGGCCGAAGCTGCTGGGCCAGAGCCAGCCGTTGCCGGTGCTGCTGGTGCAGTGCAACGAGCGGCACGTGGCCGTGCAGGTGGACGCTATCGCCGGGACCCGGGAGATCGTGGTCAAGAGCCTTGGCCCGCAATTCTCGGCGGTGCAGGGCCTGTCCGGGGCGACGATCCTGGGGGATGGTCGGGTGGTGCTGATTCTCGACCTGCTGGCGCCGATCCGCGCCTTGCCCCACCAGGTCCCGCGCCGCCAGGTGCCGGCGGAAGGCGAGGGCGAACCGCAACGGCCACTGCTGGTGCTGGTGGTGGACGACTCGGTGACGGTGCGCAAGGTCACCAGCCGCCTGCTGGAGCGCCATGGCATGCACGTCCTGACCGCCAAGGACGGCGTGGACGCCATGGCGCTGCTGTCCGAGCACGCGCCTGACCTGATGCTGCTGGACATCGAGATGCCGCGTATGGACGGCTTCGAAGTGGCCACGCAAGTGCGCAACGACCCACGCCTGGCGCACCTGCCGATCATCATGATCACCTCCCGCACCGGCCAGAAACACCGCGACCGCGCCATGGCCATCGGCGTCAACGACTACCTGGGCAAGCCGTACCAGGAATCGGTGCTGCTCGACAGCATCGCCTACTGGAGCAGAACCCATGCATGACCTGCATCACTCACGCGCCAGCCACCTCACCGGCCTGCTGCTGCCACTGGCCGACCGCCACCTGATCCTGCCCAACGTGGCGGTGGCCGAACTGATCGACTACCAGAGCAGCGCCTTCGATATGGACACCCCGCCGTGGTTCTTGGGCTGGGTAAGCTGGCGCGAACGGCAAATCCCGCTACTGAGCTTCGAATCGGCCTGCGGCCAGAAAACCGTGATCGGCGAGCGAGCACGCATCGTCATCCTCAACGCCCTGGGCGGCCGACCGGAGCTGCGCTTCATCGCACTGCTGGTGCAAGGGATCCCGCGGTCCTACAAGCTCGACAGTCAGTTGAGCTATGTCGACGTGCCGCTGTGCGGGTTGGAACAGGCGGCGGTGCAAGTGGGGGAACATGTGGCGAAAGTGCCGGATTTGTTGGCGTTGGAGGAGTTGGTGGTGGCGGCCGGGTTGGTAAACACCTGAGACGGGCACGATACCTGTGGGAGCGAGCTTGCTCCCACAGGTAATCATTGCAATCTGATAATCGGCTCGCCGGATGTGAACTCGCAATGGCTGTGAGTAACCAAGCCCTCAGAGTTTTGGCCCGAAATAGATATCGTCGAATTCGATGGCAAACGGCGATAAGTTTCGAGACCCGGTGAACCCGATCCAGACTTCCTTTTTAGGTGGCAGATAGAGGAGACGTTCCTGTATCTTCACCCATGTATTGACCGGCGTCGTAGTTTCCACTGCTATTTGGTTTGCCGCCAATCTATCGGGATCGGTGATTGTCATATAGAAGTATTCTGACGGCGCGCTCGGGATACGATAATTAAAATGAAAATACAAGGTCGTACCGGGCTCAAAGTCAAATATTTTACGGAGTCCCGGCTGCACTTTTGCGTAGTCGAACATGTTTACCTGACCACTCCAATAACCATTTTTCCCTTCCGTCTTCAGTTCACCTTTCGATGCTCCGGGGCCGTTCTCCCATCCATTCCACTTAGCCTCTTCGGTATCGCCCTCAAATCTGGTCCAAGGTATATAAGCCATGATGTTTTCCTTTGTCGAGTGACGGCGTTCCAAGAACGCTACGAGTTGATTAGGCGCTGCAATTAGAGGGCTGGATACTGTCAACATTGTCAGGTCGGAGCCATTACCGATCAGTGGTCTCGCACTGATCGGCCGACTTCAGTTCAGGGTCACTCTCCTACAGTGTGCCTTTCAGCCCGATGCGTAGCGTTGTCTGAACCCGTGGCGAGGGAGCTTGCTCCCGCTGGGCTGCGAAACAGCCCCAAAAAAAGCGTCAAGCTTTTTCGGTTACCCTGATATTGTCGAACTCGATTGCCCACTGTGGCGGGTTGATGGTGCCTGCGCCGCGCCAGGCCGATCCATATTTCCTTCGCCCCGCTGAAAAGAGGCAAGCCGTCTTGTGTGGAATTCAGCCATTGGTTTAGTGGGGGGTGGCTATCTACAGATGTACTGAACCGGCTGGTTGGGAAACTGGGTGAGGTCACTCCGATCAAGAAATGCTGGCCGAGTTCTGGTGCTTTTTTAATACAATATTGAAACTGAACCAAGATGATCTTTTGGCTGGCTACGGCCTTATATACGCTTTCTTGAGAGCGGGTTCGAATCGTTCGACGGATCCCATATCTACCAACCCAGCCCAGTAGATGTTCGAATCCTTGTCCTTACCAATCTCCCATGCCCTGGCGTGGGCTCCGGATCCTGTCGTCCATCCATTCCAGTTTTTGTCATCGAACGATGTGTAATCTTCAAAAGCCATGTTGTTTTTCCCCATGAAGACGTGACAGATCGACCAGTGCGAAGCCCATTGGGCGCTGTAAACGGCAAGTTGACTACTGTCAGTCCTAACAGGTCGAAAGGCCGAGCCGACAGATGGCCATGTCAAAACACTCAGCCGGTTTATTGGTGAAAGCTTGCTCGCAATGGGGACAGCCTCCAACCTCAATGTTGACTGACCCATCGCCACCGCGAGCAGGCTCGCTTCACAGAAGTCCAGGCGCTTACGTTTAATGCCACTTCCAACTTGATAAGTCCCAAAAAGGGACCTATCGTTCCCTTTTTGGGACTTGTGGCCTTTTCTATGAATCATCTCTCTCTAAGCGATGCCTTGTTCACGGCCACTCAGCAACGGGTCCTGGGTCTGTTGTTCGGTAAACCGGATCAAAGTTTCTATGCCAATGAAATTGCTCGCTGGGCTCAAGTCGGCAAGGGCAGTCTCATGCGGGAGTTGGAGCGTTTGCAAAACTCAGGGATCTTGATGATGACTCGTCAGGGCAATCAAACCCATTACCAAGCCAATGTGAACTGCCCGATTTACGCGGAACTGTTGGGCATCGTTCAAAAAACCATGGGTATAGCGGAACCGTTGCGCCAAGCCTTGCAGCCGTTTTCCAGGCAGTTGAGTTGGGCATTCGTCTACGGTTCCGTCGCCAAAGGCCAGGCGAACGCATCCAGTGACATAGATCTCATGCTGATCGGCGAAGGCCTGCACTACAGTGAAGTGATGGAGCGGCTTATGCCTCTGGAAGAGAAACTGGGCCGTCCTCTTAACCCTACGCTCTACACGCCCCAGGACTGGGCCGCAAAATTTGCGGCGGGTAACAGCTTCGTGGTTCGGGTAGCGCAGCAGGACAAGATCAACTTGCTGGGTGAAGACCCTTTGGAGTCCAAGGATGGGCAAGCAGGAAAGCCTGGAAAATCTGTTACGTAGCGGCAGCCTCAAAGCAGAACCGCCGGATCGCCAGGAATGTGAGGGCTTGGTGCGTTCTGCAATGGACCGCCTGACAGATGCGCAAACAGTGTCCCTTTCGTTTGCCAGTCGATTCGACCTGGCGTACAACGCCGCCCATGCCGCCGCCCTTACGGCGTTACGTTTGAGCGGCTATCGTTCGGACAAGCGTTATCTGGTCTTTCAATGCCTGGTTCATACGGCGGATGTCACCAAAGTGCAGGTCCGGCTATTCGCCCTATGCCATGAGCGGCGCAACCTTGCCGAGTACGAGGGCTACATGGATGAAGATGACGCGCTTCTTATCTAACTGATTGAGAGTGCGGTAGAACTGCTCGAACGGGTTCGGCAATTGATGAGTATGAGTTGATCCCTGCTGGCCGCTACAAAATCCAAAGCCAAACGCAATCCTTGTGGGGGCTAGCTTGCTTGCTCGCGATAGCGGACTGTCTGCCGGCTCAGTGTTGACTGATCCACCGTCATCGCGAGCAAGCTCGGCTCCCACAGGGGACTGGGTCTTTTTCCTCACCATTACTCCAACCGTAACGATCCGCTGCTGAGCTTGATTGATGCCCTCGCCACAACACTCCTAAGGTAACCCCCACGACAGCGAACCCGTGGAGTGGTCATGACAACAACAATATCCCCCGACTCGCGCTGGACGCGGCGGCGCAGCGAGAAGCAGCGGCGTCTCGGGCTGGTGAAGGGGCTTGCCGATGGAGTGGTGTTGCCCACCGACAGGATCGTCGCGGCGCTGGAGGCGTTGATCCTGCCCGGCGACCGTGTGGTGCTGGAGGGCAATAACCAGAAGCAGGCGGATTTTCTCTCGCGCTCGCTGGCGAAAGTCGACCCTTCGAAGTTGCACGATTTGCACATGATCATGCCCAGCGTCGGTCGTTCCGAGCACTTGGATCTGTTCGAACGCGGCATTGCCCGCAAGCTGGATTTCTCCTTCGCCGGCACCCAGAGCCTGCGCATCAGCCAATTGCTGGAAGATGGCCTGCTGGAAATCGGTGCGATCCACACCTACATCGAGCTCTACGCCCGGCTGGTGGTGGACCTGATCCCCAACGTGGTGCTCTCGGCCGGTTTCATGGCCGACCGCGCCGGCAATATCTACACCGGCCCCAGCACCGAAGACACGCCGGCGCTGATCGAGCCGGCGGCGTTCAGCGACGGGATTGTCATTGTCCAGGTCAACCAGTTGGTGGATGACGTCAGTGACCTGCCACGGGTGGATATCCCGGCGTCCTGGGTCGATTTCGTGGTGGTGGCCGACAAGCCGTTCTACATCGAGCCGCTGTTCACCCGCGACCCGCGCCACATCAAGCCTGTGCACGTGTTGATGGCGATGATGGCGATCCGTGGAATCTACGAAAAGCACAACGTCCAGTCCCTCAATCACGGCATCGGTTTCAACACCGCCGCCATCGAATTGATCCTGCCGACCTACGGCGAATCCCTCGGCCTGAAGGGCAAGATCTGCCGTAACTGGACCCTCAATCCGCACCCAACCCTGATCCCGGCCATCGAAAGCGGCTGGGTCGAAAGCGTGCATTGCTTTGGCACCGAACTGGGCATGGAAAACTACATCGCCGCGCGACCGGATGTGTTCTTCACCGGTCGCGATGGCTCGCTGCGTTCCAACCGCATGGTCTGCCAACTGGCCGGGCAATACGCGGTGGACCTGTTCATCGGCGCCACCCTGCAAGTGGACGGCGACGGTCATTCCTCAACGGTGACCCGTGGCCGCTTGGCCGGTTTCGGTGGTGCGCCGAACATGGGCCACGATCCGCGGGGTCGCCGCCACGGCACGCCGGCCTGGCTCGACATGCGCCACGGCGATGGTGACGCGCCGTTGCTCGAGCGTGGCAAGAAACTGGTGGTGCAGATGGTCGAGACGTTCCAGGAGGGCGGCAAACCGACCTTCGTCGAGACCCTCGATGCGGTGGACGTGGCGAAGAAAGCCGGCATGCCCCTGGCGCCGATCATGATCTACGGCGACGACGTCACCCACCTGCTGACCGAAGAGGGCATCGCCTACCTGTATAAGGCTCGTTCCCTGGAAGAGCGCCAGGCGATGATCGCCGCCGTGGCTGGGGTCACCGCCATCGGTTTGCGCCATGATCCGAAAGACACCGCGCGCATGCGTCGCGAAGGGCTGATCGCCTTGCCCGAAGACCTCGGTATCCGTCGCACCGACGCCACCCGCGAGTTGCTCGCGGCCAAGAGCGTGGCCGATCTGGTGGAGTGGTCCGGTGGTCTCTACAACCCGCCCGCCAAGTTCAGGAGCTGGTAAATGCACGCCTTCAACCTGCAACCGAAAAAACTGTCCTTGGCCGAACGTCTGGCGGACATGGCGGTGGATGCACTGATCGACGAAGCCGACCTGTCACCTAAACCGGCTTTGGTGGACCGTCGCGGCAATGGTGCCCATACCGATTTGCACTTGGGCCTGATGCATGCTTCGGCGCTGTCGCTGTGGCCGGCGTTCAAGGAAATGGCCGAAGCCGCCCTCGATTGCGGCGAGATCGGCCTGCCATTGCGCGAAGCCCTCGGCCGGATCGGCCGTGAGGGCGAAGCGGCGATGCTTGCCACCACGGACGGGGTAAACACCCATCGTGGCGCGATCTGGGCCTTGGGCTTGCTCGTGGCGGCGGCGGCGCTGGAACCTGAATCCAGTGTCGCCAGCGCCGTTGCTTTACGTGCCGCCCGCCTGGCCTTGCTCAACGACCGTTATGCGCCTCGCCCCTTGAGCCATGGCGCCCAGGTCGCCCAGCGCTACGGCGTGCGCGGTGCCCGGGAAGAGGCGCAACTGGCGTTCCCGGCGGTGACCGGCCTGGGCCTGCCGCAACTCAAGCGCAGCCGCGCGGCGGGGGCGGGTGAGCAGAACGCTCGGCTCGATGCCTTGCTGGCGATCATGACCACCCTGGCCGACACCTGCGTGCTCTACCGCGCTGGCGAGCCGGGTTTGCAGGCCATGCAACAAGGCGCCAGAGCGGTGCTCGATGCCGGTGGCAGTGCGAGCCTGGGCGGTCGTCGCCAATTGCACGCGCTGGATCAACAACTGATTGCCTTGAACGCCTCGCCCGGCGGCGCTGCCGACCTGCTCGCCGCCTGCCTGTTCCTCGATCGTATCGAGCGCGGCGATGGCCTCTTCCCAGGAGTGTGCTGATGGAAACCCTATCCTTTGAATTCCCCGCCGGGCAGCCGCCACGGGGCCGGGCGCTGGTGGGCTGCGTCGGCTCGGGCGACCTGGAAGTGCTGATCGAACCTGGCTTGGCGGGCAAGCTGACGATCCAGGTGCAGACCTCGGTCAATGGCAGCGAGCAACGCTGGCAACATCTGTTCGCCCGCATGTTCGACGGTCAGACGCCACCGGCCCTGTCCATCGACATCCACGATTTCGGCGCCACCCCCGGCGTGGTGCGTCTGCGCCTGGAACAAGGCTTCGAGGAGATCGGCCATGACTGACAGCGCAGCGTTGCTCAACAAGCACAGCTTCGTCGAACTCGGCGCCCGGCAGCGGGCCAAGGCCTTGCTCGATGACGGTACGTTCCGCGAATTGCTCGATCCCTTCCAGCGCATCATGTCGCCCTGGCTGCTGCGCCAGGGCGTGGTGCCGCAAAGCGACGACGGCGTAGTGATCGCCAAGGGCAGCATTGATGGCCTGCCGGTGGTGATCGCCGCCATCGAAGGCGCGTTCCAGGGCGGCAGCCTCGGTGAAGTCGGCGGGGCGAAGATTGCTGGTGCGTTGGAGCTGGCCGCCGAGGACAACCGCAAAGGCATCCCAACCTGTGCCGTACTGCTGCTGGAAACCGGTGGCGTGCGGTTGCAGGAAGCCAACCTCGGGCTGGCGGCGATTGCCGAGATTCATTCGGCGATTGTCGACCTGCGCCAATACCAGCCGGTGGTCGGCGTGGTGGCCGGCAGTGTCGGCTGCTTCGGCGGCATGTCCATCGCCGCCGGGCTGTGCAGTTATCTGCTGGTGACCCAGGAGGCCCGGCTGGGCCTGAACGGCCCACAAGTGATCGAACAAGAGGCCGGGATCGACGAATACGATTCCCGCGACCGACCCTTCATCTGGAGCCTGACCGGAGGCGAACAGCGTTTCGCCACCGGCCTGGTGGACCGTTACGTCGCCGATGACGTGGCGCGGATCCGCCAGCAGGTCAGCCAACTGCTGCACCTGGGCGTTCCCGTCGAACACCGCAGCGGCCAGGCCGAACTGTTCCTGCAACGCCTGGAGCGGTTGGACACCGGCGTGCAAATCGAACCGGCCACGGTTCGTCAGCTGTATCAGGGAGAACGCTCATGAGCTCGTATTCGTTGAGAGGCTTGCGCTGGTTCGAGGCCTTGAGTGGCGGCGCCAAACCGTTGGAAGGATTGCCTGCTTCGTTGAAAGTCGCGGACGTCACGCTGGGCGGGCAACACGTGCGCCTGCTGGCGGCGGTGGCGGATCCCGACAGTCGTTTTCCCCGGGCGCGCAATGGCGAAGTCGGTTTGCTCGAGGGTTGGGGCCTGGCCAAAGCCGTGGACGATGCCATCGACGCCGACCGCGATGCCTCCCACAAGCGTGCGTTGATCGCCATTGTCGATGTGCCGAGCCAAGCCTATGGCCGACGCGAAGAGGCCCTCGGTATTCATCAGGCCTTGGCCGGCGCGGCGGACAGCTATGCCCGCGCACGGCTGGCCGGACATCCGGTGATTGGCTTGCTGGTGGGCAAGGCGATGTCCGGGGCGTTCCTGGCCCACGGCTACCAGGCCAACCGACTGATTGCACTGCGTGATCCGGGGGTGATGGTCCACGCCATGGGCAAGGCCTCGGCGGCGCGGGTGACCTTGCGCAGTGTCGAAGAGCTTGAAGCGCTGGCTGCGAGTGTGCCGCCGATGGCCTACGACATCGACAGTTTTGCCAGCCTGGGCCTGCTGTGGGAAACCTTGTCGGTGGAGCAGATCGAGCAGCCCTGCGCGACCGATCTGGCCCGGGTCACCGATTGCCTGCAACAAGCGATCATCGATGTCGCCAATGCGCCTCGCGACTTGCGCAGCCGCCTCGGTGCGACCCATCGGGCCGCCTCCAGCACGGTTCGTCAATTGTTGAGCGCGCAGTGGTGAACGGGTTCCTGGCCCATGACCTGCTCTGGGGAATGACGCCGGAGCACTTGCCTGCGGATGCGCCACGCTGGGCCGTCGAGAGCCTCGGCCTCGGCCAACCGGTGGTGGTGCGCCGGGCGTTGACCTTGCCCGGGGATGTCGCGGTGGGCGTGCGCGGGCGCTCCAGGGCGCAGCGTTACGCCACGTCGATGCCGATGGCTGCGATCCAGCGCCGGGTGCGCCCGGAGGACCTGTGCCAGGTCGAGTCGCCGCGCGATCTGCCGGCCCTGCACGCCCTGGCCCGGCTACGCCCGCTGCTCGATGGCAGTGGCTGGACCTGGGGCGTCAGCGGCAGCGCCGGGTTCGAACTCGCCAGCGGCATCGAGGCGCTGCACGAGCGCAGCGACCTGGACCTGATCCTGCGCACACCGCACTGTCTGGATCGTCTCCAGGCCAGGGATTTGCTGGCGCTACTGGATGCTTCGGTATGCGCCGTGGACATGCAGTTGCAAACGCCTTGCGGCGCCGTGGCCCTGCGGGAATGGGCGGGTTCGTCGCCTCGGGTCTTGCTCAAGGACGATGTTCAGGCCCGGCTGGTGAGCGACCCCTGGCAGCCTTGCGTGGAGCAGGTCGCGTGAGCAGCCTCTTCGTCTTTCCCGGCCAGGGTGCGCAGCGCGTGGGCATGCTCCATGGGCTGGCGCCGCTGATCCTGGACGAGGCGGGGGATGTGCTCGGTGAAGACGTCTTGCGACTGGACAGCGCCGAGGCGTTGCAATCGACCCGCGCCGTGCAGCTGTGCCTGCTGATCGCAGGCGTGGCGGCGGCCCGTCGATTGCTGGAACAAGCCCCCGCGCCGGATTATGTGGCAGGGCTGTCCATCGGTGCATATCCGGCGGCGGTCGTTGCCGGGGCGCTGGGCTTCGAGGATGCGCTGCGGCTGGTCAGCCTGCGGGGTGAGCTGATGCAGCAGGCGTATCCGCAAGGCTACGGCATGAGCGCGATCATCGGCCTGGATCTGGCGGCAGTAGAAGCCTTGCTGGAGCAGGTGCACGGTGAAACGACGCCGGTCTACCTGGCCAATATCAATGCCGATAATCAGGTGGTCATTGCCGGCAGCGACGAAGCCATGCGCCTCGTCGCTGAGCGGGCCCGCCGCCAAGGCGCCGCCAAGGCCTGCCGGTTGGCGGTGAGCGTGCCGTCCCACTGCCCGTTGCTGGAGGTCCCGGCGCGGACATTGGCCCAGGCATTCCTCGATGTGCCGTTGAAAACACCGACGCTGGGCTATCTCAGTGGCAGCCGCGCCCGACCGGTGACCAAGACCGATGCTCTGCGCGACGACCTGGCCTTTAACATGTGCCGCGTGGTCGATTGGCGCGGCACCGTGCAAAGCGCCTACGAACGCGGCGTGCGGCTACAGATCGAACTGCCACCCGGCGCGGTACTCACCGGGCTGGCGCGCCGGGTGTTCGAGCAGGGCACCGTCATTGCCTTCGACGGTGCCCGGCTCGATACCTTGCAGGCGCTGTTGCGTGAGGAGGGAAGCCGCCAACCCTAGACACCGACTCAAGCTGGCGAAGCACAAAAACAACAACTTCGACGATGCACTTTGAGGACTACGACAATGATTATTTACGGTGTGGCGTTTCTGGCCTTTTGTACCCTGGCGGGTATTTTCATCGGCGAGCTGCTGGGCAAATTGATTGGCGTGCCGGCCAACGTCGGCGGCGTCGGCATTGCGATGCTGCTGTTGATCGGCCTGGGCAGTTATCTGGGCAAGCGTGGCCTGTTCAAGGGTAAGTCCGAGGCCGGCGTGGAATTCTGGAGCGCGGTCTACATTCCCATCGTGGTGGCGATGGCGGCGCAGCAAAACGTCTACGGTGCGCTCAAGGGCGGACCTATGGCGATCCTGGCTGGCACCTTGGCAGTGGTGATTGCCTTCGCGTTGGTGCCGGTGCTGGTGCGCATTGGCAACAAAGATTCCCAGGCCGATGTTTCCGTTAAGACGGTCGGGTGATTGCCATGTACGAATCCATGATGAAAGTCATCACCGGCTACGGCCTGATCAGCGGCTTCGCCATTGTCGGCATCACCATGTGGGTGTCCTATTGGATCAGCAACACGTTCACCAAAGGTCGGTTGCATGGCTCGGCCATCGCCATTCTGCTTGGGCTGGTGCTCTCCTACATAGGCGGGGCAATGACTGGCGGGCAGAAGGGCGTGGTGGACATTCCCCTGCTGTCTGGGATTGGCCTGCTGGGCGGTGCCATGCTGCGGGACTTCGCCATCGTCGCCACGGCGTTCGGCGTGAGCATCGAAGAACTCAAGCGTGCCGGTTTCGTTGGCGTGCTGGCGTTGTTCGTCGGTGTCGGTACGTCATTCATTGCCGGTGTCGGCGTGGCGATGGCCTTCGGTTATACCGATTCGGTGAGCTTGACCACTATCGGCGCGGGGGCGGTGACCTATATCGTCGGGCCGGTGACCGGGGCGGCTATCGGTGCCAGTTCCGAAGTGATGGCGCTGTCCATTGCCGCTGGGTTGATCAAGGCGATCCTGGTGATGGTGGCGACACCGTTCGTGGCACCGATGATTGGTCTGAATAATCCCCGCAGCGCGGTGATCTTCGGTGGCTTGATGGGCACCTCCAGCGGCGTGGCCGGTGGTTTGGCGGCCACTGATCCGAAGCTGGTGCCCTATGGCTGCCTGACGGCGGCGTTCTATACGGCGCTTGGGTGTCTGCTGGGGCCTTCGTTGTTATTCCTGATCATGCGGGGGTTGATCGGATAGGGCTTAGGCTTTTTGCTGACAGGGCTGGCCTCATCGCGAGCAAGCTCGCTCCCACACAGGTTTTGTGTCGTACTCAGATGTTGGGGATGACACAAATCAATGTGGGAGCGAGCTTGCTCGCGATGGGGGGCGGCACGATTTCAGGCCTGGCGATTGGCATACATCCGGCACTCGGCCAACAGCGCCAGCAGGTTCGGATCCCGTTCCTTGGCCTTGAGGAACACTACGCCGATGTGCTGCTGCAAGCGGTACTTTTCCTGCAATGGGATCAGTTTCACCCGGTTTTCATACACCGCCGCGATCCGGCCGGGCAGCAAGGCATAACCCACCCCGGAGCTGACCATGCTCAGCAGGGTGAAGATGTCGTTGACCTGCATCGCCACCTTCGGCTCGAACCCCGCCTGCTTGAACACCCGAATCCCGTCCTGATGTGTGGCGAAGCCCTGGGTCAAGGTGATGAATGTCTCGTCGCGAACCTCGGCCAGGTCGACTTCGCTGCGCTGGGCAAAGGGTGAGTCGGCTGGCGTGGCGAGGAAGATGTCATCGGAAAACAGCGCAATCTGCTCGCAGTCCGGGTCGTTGACGCTGTCGTCCAGGGACACCAGGATCGCATCGACCTCCATGTTCTTGAGCTTGTACAGCAGGTCGATGTTGGAGCCCATGATCAGGTCGATATTGAGTTCGCTGCGGCGGATCTTCAGGCCCATGATCAGTTGCGGCACGGTCTTGACCGTCAACGAATACAGCGAGCCGAGCTTGAAGCGCTCGGCGGAGAAACCAGCAGCCTCACGGGTCAGGCGCACGCTGTCGACCACGTCCTGGATCAGCTTCTGCGCCCGTTCTTCCAGCACGTAAGCGCTTTCCAGCGGTGTGAGGTTACGCCCTTCGTGCTTGAACAATGGGCAGCGCAGGGCGCTTTCCAGCGAGTGAATGGCCCGGTGCACACTGACGTTGCTGGTCTGCAACTCGGCCGCCGCCCGTGCCAGGTTGCCGGTGCGCATGAAGGCCAGGAACACCTCCAGTTTCTTCAGGGTCAATTCTTCGTCGATCAGCATGGGGCGGACTCTTATTCGTATCGCCCGATTGTGCCCCAATTGGCCTAGGGATGTGATCGTTCCCACGCTCTGCGTGGGAACGCCTCAATGGACGCTCCGCGTCCGCTTTGGGACGCGGAGCGTCCCAGGCTGCATTTCCACGCGGAGCGTGGGAACGATCATCCAATGATTAAATCAACAAACATTGCACTTTGCAGCGCCAAGCCTGAGCCTTGGCGTCTGTTTTGGAATGTGAGGGGGGATTGGATGTATCACGGGGAACGACTCAACGCCTGGACGCACCTGGTCGGGGCGGTCGCGGCTTTTATCGGGGCGGTGTGGCTGCTGGTGATTGCCGGGATGGCCGGCGATCCGTGGAAGATCGTCAGCGTGGCCATCTATGGGTTCACCTTGCTGGTGCTGTACAGCGCTTCGACGGTCTACCACAGCGTGCGCGGGCGCAAAAAGGAAATCATGCAGAAGGTCGATCACTTTTCGATCTACCTGCTGATCGCCGGCAGTTATACGCCGTTCTGCCTGGTGACCCTGCGCGGGCCGTGGGGCTGGACGTTGTTCGGGATCGTCTGGGGGCTGGCCGTGATTGGTATCTTGCAGGAGATCAAGCCGCGTTCCGAAGCGCGGATCCTGTCGATCGTGATCTACGCCGTGATGGGCTGGATCGTGCTGGTGGCGGTCAAGCCCCTGCTGGCGGCCCTGGGCAGCACCGGGTTCGCCTGGTTGGCCTCGGGCGGCGTGTTATACACCGTCGGCATCATCTTCTTCGCCCTCGACCACCGGCTGCGCCACGCCCATGGCATCTGGCACCTGTTCGTGATCGCCGGCAGCCTGCTGCACTTCGTGGCGATTCTGTTTTATGTGCTCTAACTCATGACCACCACCAAACCACTGTGGGAGCGGGCTTGCTCGCGAAGACGGTGTATCAGCCGGCATAAATATGGTTCTTCACGGAATCCCGGGAAACACAGAAACAAGAACGCCGATTTGATTGATGATGTTCGTGCGAGCAAACACATCTAACAAACCGGCGTTCTTATGCGCGATATTAATACTTTCCTTCCTTTTTGGGAGGGCTTTTCTGTCGTCACGATCAAGCCTGATGGCGACGCGCTTCAGATCGATCTGATTCCCCATCCCACCCGATTCCCATCCTGCGGCGGGTGCCAGAAAACCTGTTCAAGCACTCATGAGTATTGCGAGCGTACCGTTCGTGACTTGCCGATTCTCGGTCGTGCGGTACGCCTCCGCGTTTTGCTCAGGCGTGTTGGCTGTCGTGACTGCGG